>JBILXJ010000048.1:0-6653 GCA_044378655.1 Candidatus Planktophila sp.
ACCTTTACAGTTCCTTCAAAATCACGCTTCTCTTTGCACTTAACGCAGTAAGCGTCACCTTTGTATGTCTCTGCCATGTGAAGCCTCCAATCGACGCGAGCATTTGTCGATGGAATTCGACGAAATTTACTTGCGTGCAGGCTTTACGATACCCCCGCTCACGCTCAATCTGGGGTTTCTGAGCGTACTTTGTGGGAACTTTTTTAGGCTATTTCTTGGCCAGTTAATGGGCCGGCGGGGCCAAATCGCTCTCGGCTAGCTCATAGCCGTCGAGATAGGCCTGGGCTTTCTCGCCCTCGGGGTAGGCGGCCAGGATTCGCTGGAAATCAGCGCCATGGTCGAAAAAGCGCAGGTGGATCGCCTCATGGAAGAGGACATAGTCCTGCACGTAGGCTGGGGCGAACCTAAGGCGATCCGAGATTCGGATGCTGCGGTCGATGCCGGTGCAAGATCCCCAGCGCTCGCGCATCTGGCGCCAATCGATACTGGCAGGGCGTTCAGTGATTTCAGGTGCATAGGCCTCGATCAGGGCAACCGTGCGGGCGATCAGGGCCGATTCTGACGGGGTGCGGTCAGCTTCGGCGCTACGAATCCGTTCCACCATCTCGGGGACGATCGATCGCTCATCGGCTTTACTCATTCGAGCCGGAATCGAAACTACTATCTGTCCACCTTGGCGATAGGCCGAGATATTTTTCTTCCGTCGCTTAGATCTAATGACGACGATTTCGCCTTGGTCAACACCGGGCAAAGTTGGCGCAATTTCCAATGAAGTATCAACTACAGGTTTAGTGATTTGCGAATTAATTGCTGAAAACAAATCTACGTTTTCAGATGAATTCATAGGTAAAAGGTAGCGTGAAAGTAGTTCATTACAAGGAAAAGAATCACTTTGTCAATGTGTGGGTCGGTTGATTCAAATTGAAAACTTCGTTAAGTTCGCGCTTACGAAGTCCTCGGATAACAGTTTTATATCTGCAAGGGGAAGGCAGATATTTAACAGCGACCGGGGACTTCGCTTTTTATTTCCTGTCTTACTTAAAGTAACCCGCTTAAGTCATCAGGGACTTCAACGCTTGCTAAATAAAGCTGCGGATTAAGTAACTCTTCTTGAGTTGGCAAGATGCCAGACCAAATCTTGTCGCGAGTTGAGATATCGCTGAGTTCAGAGATAGATCGCCAGAACGCACTTGCCTCGCGGGCTAACCGAGGGGATACCTCCAGGCCAAGGAGCGAAGAAAATAGTTGTTTGGTTGGCGCATTAGTTACGCGATGACGACGCAAAGTTTCGCGCAACTTTTCTAAATTAGGCAAACGTTCGCCAGCTGCAGTTGTGACAACTTCATCAACCCAGCCATCGATTAGCGCAAGTGCGACTTCAAGTTTTGTTAACGCTGCTTTCTGCGCATCTGATTCTTCGGGTGTAAATAAACCTTGATTAATCGCGTTAGCAAAGGATTCGGGATTAGTTAAATCAATTTCAGCTGAACTTAGTGCTGACGTTGCTTGATCTTGAATCGCATCCATATCAATAGTGATTCCGCGGCCATAATCAGTAATTGACTGGCGCAAATACGAAACTAACCAAGGGTTGTTATCAAAGAGGCGGGCAATTGCAGCTTCGCGCAATGCGTGAAATAACCGAACTTCGGCAATTGGCACATCTAAATCTTGGGCCCAAGTATTTATGTTTTGCGGAATTAGCGCTGGGTGCGCAGGTGTAATCAACGGCAAACCAACATCGTGGATTCCGGTAACGCTGGCTGAAAGTTGACCAATAGCTTGACCTAATTGGGTAGCAATTAGTGAGCCAATAAAGCCTTTTAATAGACCACCAATCATCTCCATTGATGCCTGCGCATTTCCAATGCCGCCCAAAATGTTTTCGCCATTTGGACCCTTAAACATATTTGGATCAACACCAGCTTGGGCCAGAAATTCTTCATTGAGTGAACCATCGGAATTAAAAGCTTGGTCGGCAGCTTCACTTGCTTGCGATAACAAACCAGCTAGTGCACCTGCCAAGCCAGCTGCAAGTGGTTCGACAGTTTCTTGCCAACCAGCTAGCGAGGTATCTACCCAATCGGTGCGGCTTAGCGCAATTCGGCTTTCAGAAATTTGCAAAGCGAAATCTGTTTTGTCATCGAGCCAAAGTTGCGCAAGATCTAACGCGGTTTTAATTTCAGCAACATCGTTTGCACCAATTGGTTGTGAACCATGTGCTTGGGTAAATTTTTTCGCGACATCGCGCACAATTGTCTTTGGTAGCGGTTCTGGTTTTGCCGAATTTGAAAGTAGCGGATTAATAAATCCCGCTGGGTTAAGACCGAGTTGTTCAAACTGTGCTTTCATCTGGGCTTGCATTGCTTCAAGAGCTGCGGCAAGTTCGGCGGATTTTTCAGCGTCGTCTGAGTTATCGCTGGGTCCAAAACCAAAAGCTGTCATGGCTACCTTTCCGATGTTGCTTAACTCTCACTAAGTCCAATAAAACTCTCAAAGTTCGATGAAGTAATACTAGTTAAACAACTCAATTGGGCACTTTCTTCCCGAAACCTCTAGGCTAGGGCTATGTCCAACGCCTTCACCGCCTTAATTTGGTGGCTAATTCCCCTTGCCGGACTAATTGGCGCGCTTGGTTACGTGCTTTGGGTTAGTAAATTTCAGGGCAAATTTGAGCAAGAAACAACTCGCTCTGTGACCTCTTTCCAGAAGTTCCAAGATTCCTTCCGCGATCAACAAGCCCGCGATCTTGAAGCAAAAGAAAAGCCCGTCGACCCAACTGCCTAAGCGCATCCGATGAGATTTTCGCCCCTGCCCCGCTTAGCTAGATATTTCCTATTTTTTATTCTGGTCATCTCTCTTTTCATTCCGTTGCCATTTGCAATTGTGATGCCTGGCCCAGCAACTGATGTTTTGGGCCCGGTCGTAAAATTTCCAACACGTTTCACCGAAAGAGTTCCAGCGCCGACCGGAAAATTGCTGCTCACAACGGTTTCGGTCACAACTCCAAATTCAAAAGTATTTGGGCTAGAAGTTTTAGCGCGCTGGATGCAACCCGAGGGAGTAGTCGTACCAAAATCAGTTATTTATGAACCTGATGCTGATGTTGAAGAAGAGAAGAAAGCGAGTTTGGCCGAGATGGATGGCTCGCAAGACAATGCGGTAGTTGCAGCATTTAATTACTTAAACCAGTACGAACCGGCACTTGCGCCTTATTTGCAATCAGGTGAGTTAAATAGTGGGCAAGTAAAGTTTGATTTACCAAACACTGGCGGGCCAAGTGGCGGCTTAATTTTTGCGCTAGGAATTGTTGAGAAGTTAAATGCCGCCCAACTTGTAAATGGACGATTGATCGCAGGAACTGGCACAATCAATAAAAAAGGTGAAGTTGGCCCAATTGGCGGCATCGAAGATAAATTAATCGGAGCTAAGCGGGCTGGAGCAACGCTCTTTATCGCACCAATTGATAACTGCATCGACATCACCCATATTCCAGGGGGGCTGCAGATTGTGGCGGTTTCGACCTTGGCGCAGGCTGTGACTCTGCTGAAAAAGCCTGTTCAGGACTTGGCAAAGTTGCCCTCACTAAGCGGATGTTCGAATTAGCATTCGACCCATAAATAGCGCAAAATTGGGTTATCCCAACGGGGTTGGTTTTTAGAAAATGGAGAAATAGATGAGTTCGAATCCGCAATTTGATTTCGCAAAGAGCTTTGGCCGTAACTCAGGTGGCCGTCGCGTAAGTCCTCTTTCGATCACTGTCGGAATCTTGGTAGCTATTGCAATCGCACTAGTTTCACTTAGTGGTTTCTATGCAGATTGGCTCTGGTACAAATCAGTTGATTACACCAGCGTTTGGTCAACTACCCTTTTTACAAAGGTCTATCTCTTCATTGGCTTCGGTTTAATAACCTCACTATTTGTTCTGCTAAATGTTTACTTGGCATATCGTCGTCGCCCAGTTTCGGTAGCTATGGTGGTCGAGAATGACAATTTAGAACGTTACCGTGCACAAATCGAACCGCTTCGTAAAATTGCATTCCTAGGAGTCGGCTTAGCCGTATTTTATTTTGCTGGCACCGCCGGAACTTCACTATGGCGTACTTGGTTACTGTTCAAGAATTCAACTGAGTTCGGTGTTAAAGATGTGCAATTTAATTTAGATATTTCTTTTTTCGCTTTCCGCTTACCTTTCTGGCAATCACTAATCTCCTGGGGATTCTCAGCACTTATTTTGGCGATCTTGGCATCAGGTGCCGTGCACTATTTATACGGTGGGCTACGTCCACAAGTTCGCCAAGATCGCAGCACACCATTTGCGCGCGCACAGCTTTCAGTTTTACTAGGTCTAGTTGTACTTCTTAAGGGTGTTGCATATTGGTTTGATCGCTATGCACTCTCACTTAAAGAGAACAAACTAATTACCGGTTTAACTTATTCAGATGTAAATGCGCTGCTACCTGCCAAAGCAATATTGGCTGGCATTGCAGTTATCTGTTCGTTGCTATTTTTCGCCAATATCTTCCGTAAATCTTGGTTCTTGCCAGCATCTGGCACAGCACTGCTAGTGATTTCATCGGTATTGATCGCCGGCGTTTATCCAGCAGCAATTCAAACTTTCCAGGTAAAGCCATCTGAATCATCAAAGGAAGCGCCTTATATTCAGCGCAATATTGATGCCACCCGTGATGCTTATGATCTAAGTGGCGTTGAAATGAAGGATTACGCAGCAACCCTTAAAACTACTTCTGGTCAGCTCGCAAATGATGCAGCAACAATTGCAAACATTCGCTTGATGGATCCAAATGTAATTTCAGCGACCTTCCGCCAGTTACAGCAGATCAAGCCTTACTACGCTTTCCCAGATTCACTCGACGTCGATCGCTACACAATCAATGGCGTTCAGCGCGATACTGTGGTTGCAGTTCGTGAATTAAATATTGATGGCAATCCAAGTCGTAACTGGATTAACGATCACTTGGTTTACACCCACGGTTTTGGCTTTGTTGCAGCTTTTGGTAACACCGTTGATCTAGATGGAAAGCCAAACTTTGCAGTCGGCGATCTGCCACCAACAAAGGGCTTAGGTGATTTCCAACCTCGAGTTTATTTTGGTGAGAACGTTCCTGACTATTCAATTATTGGTGGCGTTAAAACTGATTCACCAGTTGAGTTCGATTTTCCAGACGATACAGCTGCTAATGGTCAGAAGAACTACACCTACACCGGTACTGGCGGAGTTCCAGTTGGTTCCTTCTTTAACAAGTTAGTTTTTGCGATCAAGTATCAGGAACAGAAGATCTTGCTATCTAGCTTGATTAATAAAGATTCAAAGATCCTGTTCGAGCGCAATCCGCGTGAGCGTGTAGCAAAAGCGGCGCCATGGCTAACTCTTGATGGAGATCCATATCCTGCAGTTGTCGATGGCAAGGTACTTTGGATCATCGATGGCTATACAACTAGCGCTGGCTACCCATATGCCCGCAAGACATCTCTTTCTGGCTCAACTACAGATGCGCTGACCGCGAATTCAAATTCGATTACAGCACAAGCTGATACCACTGTTAACTACATTCGTAACTCGGTAAAAGCCACAGTTGATGCCTACGACGGCACTGTTTCACTTTACGCCTGGGATGAAAAAGATCCAGTGCTAAAGACTTGGAGCAAGGCATATCCAAATACCGTTAAGGCAAAGAGCGCTATGTCTGCGCAATTGCTTGAGCACGTGCGCTACCCAGAAGATATGTTCCGTATTCAACGTGACATTCTTAGTGCGTATCACGTTAAGTCAGCCGATGCTTTCTATGGCGGTCAAGATTTCTGGCGCGTACCTCGTGACCCATCAACCTTTGGCGCAAACGCAGGTAACCAACCGCCTTATTACATGACACTACAAATGCCAGGTGCGACTAAGTCAACCTTCTCGTTGACAACCCCATTCGTACCACGTGGTGGTCGTGAAAACCTTTCAGCATTTGCAGCTGTTAATTCAGAGGCAGGTCCTGATTACGGAAAAATCACTGTGTTGCAATTACCACGAAGCACAAATATCGCTGGTCCTTCACAAGTAGCTTCAAACTTCGAAGCTAAACCTGAAGTTGCAAATTCACTTTCACTATTACGTCAGGGTGGTTCTGATGTAGTACTAGGTAACTTGGTAACACTGCCGGTCGGAAGCGGCTTGCTTTATGTGCAACCAGTTTACGTAAGAGCAACTAGCAACACCGCGGCTTATCCATTGCTGCAGAAAGTTCTAGTTTCTTTCGGTGATCAAATTGGTTTCGATGACACACTCAAGGGAGCACTTGATCAAGTATTCGGTGGTAACTCCGGAACTACATCTGCATCGAATCCAACAACATCTTCAACAACTAATACTTCGCCAAAGAATTCAACAGCGCTTTCAACTGCACTACGTGCGGCTGCTCAAGCAATGAAGGATTACCAAGCTGCAAATGCCAAGGGTGATTTTGCTGCTGCTGGTCGTGCGTTAGATAAATTAGAAGCAGCAATCGCTGCTGCCGAATCTGCGCAAGGAAAGTAAGTAATAACTAGCCAATTTGGTTATTAACGCTGCACCGCTTACGATTAGGGCAACCGACGCGGGGTGGAGCAGCTCGGTAGCTCGCTGGGCTCATAACCCAGAGGTC
>JBILXJ010000049.1:0-6647 GCA_044378655.1 Candidatus Planktophila sp.
TAGGTTGCCGGATCTGGTTTATCGCGACGTTGAATTAGACCTTCCATCACTTCCGAGCCAGCAGTTTCGGCAAGTGCTTTCAATTCAGCAAGGGAATTCTCGGCCATCGTCGAACTACCTTCAGTCCAGACGCCAACCAAAACAACTTTTTCTAACTGCAGCTCGCGATACTCAGCTTCGGAAATATCCTGTAATTGAGTAGAGAAGCCTTTAACTCGGCGTAGCGCATTACGCTCAACTAAGTCAGGTTGAATACTTTCGGCGTAATCATCGCTATCAGCGGCATCGAATTCGGCAGCAACTCGTGCGCTTTCGGCAAGTAGTGCTTCGAAATCATCGATGTGCTCTGGTTGATCACTCACAATTTAACAATAGAGCAATAGTGATCAAACTGCCTATTTTGTTGGCTGGCAACCCTGAATATTTACCTATTATCTTAATCAGCTACTAAATACTTACTGATGTCATGATCGGCAATTAATACTGCTGGCCCAATTAGCGTTGCGTTGCTATGCCCATCGATATCAACTTCCAAACGACCGCCAGGTGGGTTAACTATCCACTTTGCAGGTAGCTTCGCTTTGGTGTGAAGAGTTGCAGCCAGTGCAACAGCACAAACGCCGGTTCCGCAAGATCTAGTTTCACGGCTTCCGCGTTCGAAAACGCGCATCTTTACTTCGCGCTCACCGGTGATCTCAACAAATTCAACATTTACGCCTTCAGGGTAGGCATCCTTAGGGCGAACAACTGGTGCATCAGCAAGTGCGCCGACTTCACCTAGGTCGTCTACAAAAACTACTGCGTGCGGATTTCCAACGCTGATGTGATAACCGTTCCAAACTTTGCCATTTGTAGCAGCTGAAATCTCTTCATCTTCATCGGTAACTTGGCCCATATTCACCGAGATATCTCCAGTAGCCGGAACTCGCAGGTGTTTCACGCCATCTCGCGTATCAATTGCAAAAATACCTTCAGGTTGATAACCGCGCTCTACTAAATATTTTGCGGTCACGCGAATTCCATTGCCACACATTTCGGCAAGCGAGCCATCAGCGTTGCGGTAATCCATGAACCAGCGTTCATTTTTCTTGCCGATTCGGATCAGACCATCTGCGCCGATTCCGGTTTCGCGATTACATATTGCGGCAGTCTGCGCAGTCGTAATTGAAAGCTGGTTTTCGGGGTCGAAGAGTAGAACAAAGTCATTTTCGGTGCCGTGGCCATAGGTTGCGATCATGATTTGTCTATTCTATTTCCTGCAAGATAATTTCGAGTCGAGGCTGAACCTGCGAAATCCATTTGATTCGAGCATCTCGCGAGAACCAAGTTTCTTGTCGTCTGGCGTATTGTCTAGTCGCCCGCTTGGTTTCTTCAATCGCAGCCTCAAGAGTTAGATCGCCTCTGCGCATTGCAATCACTTGGGCATAGCCAAGTGCTAATTGAGCGGTACGTGCCGTGGTTATGCCGGCTTTAATGCATTCATCTACTTCGGCAACTAAGCCAGCTGCGTACATTCGATCAACCCGATCGCTGATTCGTTCGCTGAGTGATTCGCGATCCATAACTAATCCAAACTGTCTAGCGGTTTGATAAAGCTCAGAATCTTTACGCGGCAAGTTAGCTGTAAATGGTTTTCCGGTAATTTCGATAACTTCAAGTGCTCTAACTATTCGTCTTGTATTCGCGCGATCAATGGCTAGCGCTGCGGCTGGATCTAACTTTTCCAGGCGCTCGAATAAAACGTGTGCTCCAAGTTCAGCTGCTTCCTGCTCAAGCGCTTCGCGCACAGCTGGGTCGGTATCTGGAAAATTGAGTTCATCTAAAATCGCTTTTATATAAAGCCCGGTACCGCCCACTACAACAACTGACTTTCCACGGCTATGTATCTCGGCGATCTTTGCCCTGGCCTGAGTTTGATACCAAGCGACATTGGCATCTTGGGTAACCTCAAGTACATCTAGTAAGTGATGCGGTATCCCCTGACGCTCTTGAACACTTAACTTGGCAGTGCCAATATCCATTCCTTTGTAAAGCTGCATGGAATCAGAGTTGATAATCTCGGCGTCAATTTTTTGCGCTAACGCAACTGCGAGATCACTCTTGCCTGTGGCAGTTGCGCCACAAATAACAATCAATTTCATGCGCGGATAACCGGGATACCTAACATGGTGCCCTTTACTTCGCGTTTGGCTCGACGCTCTACCTTGCCGCCATTACCGATCAAATAGTGTGACGAGCTCTCGGTGATATCAACTGTAATCAAATCACCAGGTAGCGGTTGCTCAACCATTGAGTTGAAGTGAACCAATCTGAAATCTTCACTGCGCCCAGTCATGCGATCGTTATCGCCATTACGACGACCAGAAACTTCAGCTACTAGAACTTTCATAGTGCGGCCAATTGCCTCGGCATTTACCGAAGCAGAAATCGCTTCTTGATGTGCGTGTAAGCGGGTGTATCGCTCTCCCACAACTTCAGCGGGCACTTGATTTGGCATGGCACCTGCTGGAGTACCTGGCCGAATCGAATATTGATAGGTATAGGCAGCTGAGAATCTGGCTTGGGTGCAGAGATCAAGTGTGGCTTGGAAATCTTCTTCAGTCTCACCAGGAAAACCCACGATGATGTCGGTAGTTACTTGTGAATGCGGCATGGCTGTTCGAACGCGGTCGAGAATTCCAAGATAACGATCGGTGCGATATGAGCGACGCATCTCTTGCAAGATGCGATTAGAGCCAGATTGCAGTGGCATATGTAGATGCGGCATCACATTTGGTGTGCTTGCCATCGCATCGATTACATCATCTGTGAAATCTCGTGGGTGTGGCGACATAAAGCGCACTCGCTCGAGACCTGAAATCTTGCCGCATTCTTTTAGCAAGTTAGCAAAAGCGCCGCGGTCACCAAATTCGACGCCATAGGCATTTACGTTTTGACCAAGTAAGGTAATTTCAATAACACCTGAATCAACTAAGGTATTGATTTCACGCAAAATGTCGGCAGCTGGGCGATCTTTTTCAACTCCGCGCAGAGTTGGCACGATGCAGAAAGTGCAAGTGTTATTACAGCCCACTGAGACTGAAACCCAAGCGGTGAAGTCGCTAAAACGCTTAGCTGGTAGCGTTGATGGAAAATGTTCAAGCGCTTCGAGTATTTCAATTTGCGATTCTTCTTCGATGCGGGCTCGCTCTAGTAAAACCGGCAATGAGCCAACGTTATGGGTTCCAAAAACCACATCAACGTAAGGTGCTTTCTTTAGGATTGTGGCTTGATCTTTTTGGGCTAGACAGCCACCGACTGCGATCTGCATTGCAGGGTTGAGTTTCTTTACCGGTGCCAAGAAACTTAAATTTCCGTAGAGCTTGTTATCTGCATTTTCGCGCACCGCGCAGGTGTTAAACACAACTAAGTCAGCTTGCTTGCCCTGTTCAACCGGAACATAGCCATCGGCTTCAAGTAACCCAGCAATGCGTTCGGAATCGTGCACATTCATCTGGCAGCCGTAAGTCTCGACCAGGTATGTGCGCGTCATGCCCCTAAGCGTAATGGCAGCGGCAAAATCTCGGTATTTAGGCTCTTGCGATCAACGATCAACACTTGATGATTGGCTAAAACTGTCCAGTCATCGTGGCCCCAACCAGTAGATGCGATAACTACGCCGCTTTCATCGCTGCGATAGCGCAGTTCATAATGCGAATCAACAGTCCACTCGCTCTTCTCGTCTTCGTTGAATTCGCAGGCAGCAATCAAATAGTCAGGAGTAAGCAGCATGCAGTTAATGCTGGAGAAATTACAGTTATCGCTGATCTTAGTAACAGCACTACGTAGCCCATCGACTAAACCATGCTTTTTGATCTCGCTAAGAATTACATAGAAATATCGCTCGCTGTCGGTGCTGCCTTGTGCACGGTTAGCAAACTCTGGATCGATAAAAGCCTCGACTGATGCAGCTGGGCGAATCGTGCCGTTATGCATAAAGCTGTATGTGCCTTCAACAAACGGGTGATTATTCTTAATATCAATCGTTAAGCCCTTAGAGGCAAGACGCAAATGTAAAAGTCCTGAATCAGCAGGGCGATCCTTAACATCAACGAAAGTAGAACTTGCCACAGCTCGCTCTAAATCTACGGTACGAGTAACTTCGCCGCCTTTATCGATTGAGGTAATCCCCCAACCATCTTTATGTTCATCAGACATCGCGACAAAGTTTTCAAAACCTTCGCCCACGATTTCGGAGAAGGTGGTATCTGAACTTGCGGCATAAGCTAGTAGTCGGCACATAATCGCGAACTTTACCCGCTTTACTTAGATTTAGTTAGCCGAATCGGTTCTTGGCCACGCGCAATTAAACGCTCAAAGTGCGCTTCGCGCTTTTCATTAAAGCGATCAGAGTCAGCAGTTGCGGCGGCGAGGAAGGCGCTTAGTTCATCACGTGCTGCCTGACCATCACCAGAAAGATCCTCGCGACCAAAGATATTCCAGGCACGAAGTACTGGTGCAATTACATCTTCTAAGTGCTGTTGCATGTCATAGATGCCAGCTAGCGCAATGCCGACCGATTTACGAGCAAAACCTGGCATACCTGCACCCGGCATATCAAAGTTAGTCACCACATCTGTAATTGCTCGCATAGCTGCATTTGGTTCGAGATCAAGGGCTGCGCCAAGTAAGTTGCGATAAAAAATCATATGTAGGTTCTCATCAAGTGCCACACGCTGCAACATTCCTTCGCAGATTGGATCATCCGAGATCAGGCCCGTGTTGCGATGTGAAATACGAGTAGCTAACTCTTGGAAAGAAACGTAGGCCACGGTGTGCAACATGTCATTTTCATAAGGTTTTTGATAACCAACTGACATATGTGCCATACGTAGATCTTCTAGTTCGTATGGGTCAACACCACGAGTTGCCATTAAGTAATCACGCATAACGATGCCATGGCGATTTTCTTCAGCAGTCCAACGCTCGATCCAGGTTCCCCACGCGCCATCACGGCCCATCGCAATTGCAATTTCGGTGTGATAGCTAGGCAAGTTATCCTCAGTTAATAAGTTCAAGACCAATGAATCTTGCGCAATCGGTGAAAGCTTAGAATCTTTTGCTTCCCAAGCATCGCCATTTAATGGACCCGCGAAGTTACGCCCTTCAGACCATGGGACATAATCATGTGGGTACCAGTCTTTTTGAATTTTTAAATGCCGCTCGAGTTCGACGGCAACTGCTGGTTCGAGATCGCGAATCAATCGCATCTGAATTGCTGGATCAAAACTCGTCATAGCGCAACGTTACGTTGCTAAAAACTTACTCGCGAGTTAGAAGTTAAGTGTTGGAGAGTTTAGAGATTATCTTGAGCGCGCTTGTGTGCTGCTTCACTACGCCATTTGGCAATTGCAGCGTGATTTCCGCTTAGTAATACTTCAGGGACTTCAATATCGCGCCAATTAGCTGGCTTAGTAAATGATGGATATTCCACAAATCCTTCGGACATATGAGATTCCTCGACGATAGATTCGGGATTACCTAAAACCCCTGGGATTAAGCGCGTTACCGCTTCAATAATCACCATTGAAGCAACTTCGCCACCACCTAATACGTAATCACCAATTGAAATTTCATGAACTCTGATGCCACGATCACTATATGTAGGAGTCGAATAATGCTGACGAATTCGATCATCGATTCCTTCGTAGCGACCACAAGCGAAAAGTAAATGTGATTTCTTAGAAAGCTCTTCGGCCATTCTTTGGTTAAAGCGTTTACCACCCGGGGTGAGAATAATTAGATCGCACCCATCGGAAATCAAACTATCTAAGGCATGTCCCCAAATTTCAGCTTTCATAACCATCCCGGCGCCGCCACCATATGGGGTGTCATCAACGCTATGGTGATTATCTGTGGTGTGTTCTCTTAAATCATGTACCCCAATTTCAAGCAAACCCTTTTCTTGCGCTTTGCCTAATAGCGATAGTTCAAGTGGGGCTAGATATTCTGGAAAGATCGAGATGACATCAATTTTCATTTCATCTCCCCCGAAATTATTGGTGGGATAACCACAACGATCTTGGCTTTGATATCAACAGTTGGCACTAATTGGCGAACAAATGGAACTAAGACTTCGCCGTGTTCGGTTTTAATCGCAAGTACATCTTGGCCGGGCAAATTAAGCACATCGCTAACTTCGCCAAACTTGCTGCCATCTTCTAGATTGGCAACGCAACCAATTAACTGCAGCACGTGATAATCATCGTCATCTTCGCCAGGTGCATCAATATCTACCTCGGCATATAGCAAGGTATCTCGCAAAGCCTCTATGCCATTGCGATCTGAAATTCCCGCAAACCCCAGTAAGAGAATTCCGTTATGCACTCGCACTGAATCAACAGTTAAAGAGGTTCCTTTATCTGTCTCAACAACTGCGCCCAATGCAAAGCGAGTCGCAGCATCGTCAGTACGAACTTCGATTGTGGCTTCGCCCAGAATTCCGTGAGCCTTGCCGATACGGCCCACGAGTAAACGCATTGTTAGCGGCTTAAATTAAGGGTTAACGAACCTCGTCAGCTTCAACCAGATCAACACGAATTGTGCGACCTGCGAGCGCGCTGACGACGGTACGAAGCGCCTTTGCGGTACGGCCATTGCGACCAATT
>JBILXJ010000050.1:0-6596 GCA_044378655.1 Candidatus Planktophila sp.
GCGATCCAGCGAAGTGCTTGATTCTCTGCAAATACCGCACCGGCACCTTCTTGCCATGAACCGCCGTAAAGAGCACTGGCGCCAACTACTAAATCAAAAAGGTTTGCATACTCACTTGGCGCAGATGGAATGAAAGCTAAATTGCGGGGGTGGTCCGTTGAAATACAAGCCTTTGCTAAAACGGATGTGAATACATCTAGCGCTTCTTTGCCACCAAGACCTTTTGCGGTAATTGTGTTTCCAACTTGAGCAAAAAGTTCGGCTTCAGATAACGGACCATCTAAAGGTGGATCACTCTTTAGTCGTTCGAGGCTATAGGCCAATACTTCATTGGCTAACGCTTCGACTTCGGGGGTGAACTCATGCATACCGAGAGTCTGCCACTAATTGAGAAATTTAGTTAACGAATATTGCGTTGAGTCTTCTTAACAATGTTGCGCAACATGGTTGGAAATACAAAGGTGTGAAATGGCAGCACTGAATACCAATACAACTGGCCGCCTAATCCGCGTGGTGAGAATGTAGCCTCTTGAATTATTCGAGTTTTTCCATTTTCTTCAGATACTCGGAATTCCAGCCAAGCTTTGCCTGGCAACACCATTTCGGCATAGAGGCGTAAAACGGATTCACGTTCAATTCGCTCAACGCGCCAGAAATCTAAACTATCGCCAACACGTAAATGATCTGGGTCTCTCCGGCCGCGACGTAATCCGACGCCACCAAACATGCGATCTAATAAACCACGAGCAAACCAGAGAAAATCTGAACCGTACCAACCATGTTGGCCGCCGATACCTTCAATTGTTTTCCAAATCTGCGCAAGCGGAATATCAGTTGTTGCTTCGCGGGAATCTTTGAGAATCATTTCACCCGCCCAATCGGGGTCTCCTTGAGCTTTCTGCCAAGGCGCAGTCGGGTATGAAGCATCAGACCATCTGGTTTCCACTTGACCATCACTGGTTCTGGAAAGCGCCAAAGTGATTGCGCTCTCTACATTTAGCAAACCTTCGGCAGGTTTCGGAATCAAAGTATCAATACTCTTCTTTGGATCTGCCACGACTTCGTTGATCAACGAACCAACGAGCGGTCTGGCCAGCGCGGTCGGGACTGGTGTTACTAGTCCAATCCATAAACTTGATAGTTCTGGTGTTAGCACCGGAACTTTAATTATCCATCGCCGTGGCAGACCAGATAGTTTGGCAAACTTTTGCATCATGTCAGCGTAGGAAAGTATCTCGGGGCCACCGATATCAAAAACTTGATTTACTGGTGTCTCAAGAAGTGCGGTGCTGCGCAAATAATGAAGCACATCTCGAATTGCAATTGGGTGAGTCAGATTAGAAACCCACTTCGGCGTCGTCATTATTGGTAAGCGGTGAGTTAAGTGACGCAACATTTCAAAGGATGCCGAACCTGAACCAATAATGATTCCGGCCCGTAGTTCTAAAACTGGCACAGTGCCTGAAGCTAGTTCAGTACCTGTTTGAACTCGAGAAGCTAAATGTTGGCTAGATTTTTTATCATTTGCGATTCCGCCGAGATAAACAATTTGCGAAACTCCGGCAGCCTGGGCGGCTGTGGCAAAACCGCGGGCCATAACCGCTTCGATGTCATCAAAATTCTTACCTAAATTAATCGAGTGCAGTAAGTAGTAAGCAGTGTGAATTCCAGTGAGTGCTGCAACTAAATCAGCTTGCGAATTAGCATTACCTTCAACAATTTCCACATGGTTAAACCAAGGTTGACCTTTAATTTTCTCTTTATCGCGCACTAGAACCCGAACTTCTAAATCTTCATTTAATAAAGTTCGTACCAAGCGACCGCCCACATAGCCAGAAGCTCCCGTAACAAGGTACTTGCGGGCTTTGGTCTGCGGTTCCATGTAATAAACCATAGACTTAACCCATAACTTTTGCAGTTTTTCCACGTTAAGGAAAGGGGGATCACATGGCCAAGCCTCGAGTAGTTATCTTGGGTGCGGGTTTTGGTGGTTTAACTGCTGCCCGCGAATTAGCTGGCAAGGCTGATGTGACCCTGGTCGATCGCCATAATTTCCAGACTTTCCTGCCCTTGCTCTATCAGGTAGCAACTGCTGGGCTAGCGGCCGATCATGTGGCTTATCCGGTTCGCAGCGGTCTGCGCAAAAGTGACATTAAATTTCGAATGGGTTCACCGATTGAAATTGATCATAAAAACCAAGCCATCAAATTAGATAGCAGCGAAGTTCTTCATTTTGACCATTTAATTTTTGCACTTGGTTCAGCTACTGCAGATTTCAATATTCCTGGCGTTAGTGAGCATGCGTTAGGCATGAAAAGCGTTGCTGACGCAATAAATATTCGCGCCGAAATCATGCGCAGATTCGAAGATCTCTGTCGCTTTGAAGATGAAACCATTCTTTCGTTAACTGTCGTCGGTGGCGGGCCAACTGGTGTTGAAATGGCTGGCGCATTAGCTGAACTCATTGCGGGGCCGCTTAAGAATGATCATGAACATGCGGCAAAACACATGAAGATTAATCTGATTGAAGCTGGACCGCGCTTGTTACCAACTTTCTCGGCCAAGTTATCTGATCGCACTAAACGTGATTTAGAAAAAATGGGTGTCCAGGTTTTTCTAAATACCGCAGTAGCAAAAGTTGCACCACGAAAAATTTCAATTAAAGATGGCGCTGATATCCCATCTGAAGTAACAATTTGGGCTGCAGGAGTACGCGGTGAGCCAACTGCTGAAGCGTTAAAACTACCAATGGTTAAATCAAGAATTGATACCACGCCAACTTTGCAAGTCAATCACTACCCAAATATTTGGGCGATCGGTGACATCGCAGGTTTGACTGATGCCAAAGGTAATTTACTTCCCATGGTTGCACCTGTCGCACTGCAGCAGGGTGCTTGGGCAGCAAAACAGATTCTAAATCTGAGTAACGGTCGTCCAACAGAAGATTTCAAATACCGCGATAAAGGTTCAATGGCGACAATCGGCCGCCATAAGGCAGTTGTCGAAGTTAAAAATCTTAAGCTAACCGGAGTTCCAGCTTGGTTTATCTGGATTTTTCTTCATCTCTTCTACCTTTTGGGTGGACGCAATAAGGTTGGCACAATTGCTGATTGGACCTGGAACTACCTAACTTTTGATCGAGGAAATCGTCACATTATGGATATTGCGTAACCGAAATTCGCTTATGAAAAATTTAAATGTTTCTGGCTACCCGCTCTGGAGTTTTGAGTGGGCAAATAATGGCGAAGCTGTTCTTCTATTACATGGCGGCTTGAGCGATACCGATTCTTTTGCAGAAGTAATGGTTGAGCCCCTGCAAGATTCATTTCACTTATACGCATACGATCGCGCGGGCCACGGCCGAAGCGCTGATCAACCCGGAAGTTTCTATTTTGATTTTCAACGCGATGAAGCGATTGCGTTCATTACCGAAGTGATTAAGGGCCCCGCGCATTTAGTTGGCTATAGCGATGGTGCAAATATCGCCCTAATGGTTGCTATTGCGCGGCCAGATCTAGTGAAATCAATTGTTTCGATTGCTGCTAACTTCAATGCTGACGGCATTGTTGATTTACCCGAATTTGATCCGGCCGGAATCAGCGATGAATATCGAGCGGAATATGCGCAAATGTCGCCTGATGCCCCAGAGACGTTAGATGCAAAGATTGCAAAAATGCATGAAATCTGGAAAGTCGAACCAAATATTGAAGTTGCAGATTTAGCGCAAATTAGTGTGCCGACCTTGGTATTAGCTGGCGATGATGATGTTGTAAAACACTCACACTCAATCGAACTCTATGAAACTTTGCCCTTTGGACAATTAGGTATTGTTCCCGGGACCTCACATGGTTTAGTTAAAGAGAAACCTGAATTAGTAACTGCAATCATTAAAAGTTTTTTGACCGATCAGTCTTACCCAATAACTAGGCAACCGATTCGCCGCACTAATCCAGTTTAATTTTCGATTGGTTCAATCTTGCCAGTTGCAACGTGGTAAATACCACCACTAACAATTACATTTTTAGGAATCAACGGAAACGCGCGAATTCGCGCAAGATCTTGACTTAGTGCAGCGCGCTGATCAACCACGGTATTGAATTCAAGTGAACGAGTATCTACCCCATGTTTTTCCTCGATCATGGCATGAATTACTTCTTCATCTTCTTGCGCCATTCGACAATCAGTGTGAGGCATTACCAAAATTCGATCAACACCTAGTAAATAGGTGGCTAAGACCAAGGTACGAAGCACATCTTGAGTAACACGAGCTCCGGCATTGCGTAAAATTTTGGCATCACCAGATTTCATGCCAACCACAGAGAGCGGATTAATGCGTGAATCCATGCAAGTAACAATCGCTAAACCACGTGCAGCACGACCGGTCAACTCGCTGTATTTAAAAGTATTTACGTATTCTTCATTAGCACGCCAAAGATCATCAAAGCCATTACTAATTGATTCGCTCATGACTGGGAGTCTAACAAAAAGAGATCGGATCGGATTTTTAAAAACTGGAGCCCCCCGTCAGGATTGAACTGACGACCTACGCATTACAAGTGCGTTGCTCTACCACTGAGCTAGGGAGGCCTTTACTTACATCACTGCAAGGGTCGTAATTATGTCAGGAGTTTGTAAAATTCAGAAATCGTTAACTATCTACCCAGCAATATCCCTGTAGATTGCGCCTATGCGACTTGGTGTTCTAGATCTCGGATCTAACACTATCCACCTACAGGTAGTTGATGCCCACCCCGGGGCGCGGCCTAGCCCGACTACAAACCAAAAGGTCGAGCTGCGCTTAACTGATTACCTGAATAAATCTAATGAGATAACTGAGGATGGCATAACGCTACTGCGCCAAGCGATTTCCGATGCAGTCGAACATGCCCGTGAATTTAAGACCGATGAAATTTTAGCTTTTGCAACCTCAGCTATTCGAGATGCCCGAAACGGTGCGCAAATTCTGAATAGCTTAAATGAAGAATTTGGTATTGAGATAAATATTCTTTCTGGCGACGAAGAAGCGACCATGACTTTCTTGGCTGCACGTCGTTGGTATGGCTGGTCAACTGGTCGACTATTGGTAATTGATATCGGCGGTGGCTCCTTAGAAATCGGACTGGGCGACGACGAACATCCTGAAGCGACTATTTCATTACCACTAGGCGCTGCTCGGCTTACTCGGGAATTTTTAGAAAATGATCCTTATGCAAATAAGGAAATTAAAAACCTAGAATCGAAAGTACGCGAATTAGTAATTTCTGAACTGCCTGAAGAAATTTTCGATCACGCAGCTGATCAATTTGTGGCGACCAGTAAAACTTTTCGTACTCTTGCCCGATTAGGTGCTCATTGGTTTAAGGGAGATCCAAATGTCTTAGAGCTAAGCGCTCTAATGATGATGATCCCGAAGTTAAGTGAGATGACGAATAAATCTCGCGCAGATCTTCCGGGCGTATCGACTAGTCGGGCAAAGCAAATTACTGCAGGCGCAATTGTTGCGCGAACTGTGATGGAGAGATTGCATATTACTCAAATTCAAATTTGTCCTTGGGCGCTACGCGAAGGCATTGTTTTGCGCTGGCTAGACTGGATGGAACGCTAAAGCAATTAAACCGCTGGTGCTTCAATCCAGTCGACTGCAACTACTTCGCCATCGCGATGATGCAGAATAAATGCTTCGCCAGGTTGTAGATCGACTTCGATTTTCTTAAAATTCTTTTTACCGATCAACTTTTTAACCAATTTAGGCAAAATTGGATTATGGCTACAGACCACTACGTTGAGATCGGACTTTAGTAGGCTCCAAACGTAATCAAGTGGCGCTTCTTTATCTTTCTCATAACGGTATTCCGATAGATCTCGCGAAAAAATTGGATTCAACTTTAGCGATTTCGCCATTGGTTCAATAGTTTCAATACAACGCTGCGCATCAGATGTGTGAATTTCAGTGATTCCATAATTCTGATAGATCGAAAGCATGCGCTTAGCTTGACGTTGGCCTTTGTTATCTAACGGGCGATCACCATCGTCACCTTCCCACTCTTCACGCTTAAGCGCTTTAGCGTGACGAAGCAAAACTATTGGCGTGGTATTAATGCCAAAGCTCTCAAAGAACTTAATAATTTCACGGTCATCATCAACGCTAACTTTTTTCTTGGCATCAGATACCGAGAGCCAGATAACTTGATCAACTTCATGGGTATCGCTAGGTCCATTTGATGTGCCGATCGCACGAGCAGACCAGTAACGAACTTCTTTCGGAGTGCCTTCAGCTAAATATTTAGCTATGCCAATCTCGGGACCAAGTACTGGTTCAAACCCGGTTTCTTCCATTGCTTCACGAGCAGCGCAAGCTAAGTGGGTTTCGCCCGGTTCTACTTTTCCTTTTGGCAGAGACCAATCGTCATATTTCGGACGATGAACTAAAGCTATTTCGGTGGTTTTCTTAGTCACGCGCCAAAGAACTACGCCAGCGCCTTGAATAACTTCGGTTTCGCCCATGGTTATCCGTTTAAATACTTCTGCATTAGGAGCTCCTGAATATCTTGGGCGCTCTTATGGCGTTTCCATTCTGTGCCTGATTGGTGCCAACT
>JBILXJ010000051.1:0-6585 GCA_044378655.1 Candidatus Planktophila sp.
CGCGAAAAGGGATTCGCTGAAGTTTCCGAGGAGGTGTTCCCAGGTCTCTTTTGATCTAACCACTATCTCTTTTGGCCACCGCCGACCCTACGAAAACGGCGCCCCTTCCCCGGTGCCGTTTAAGAAATTCCGTCGGCCGGCGGTGACCAGAGCAGATAGCGATAACGAAAAACAGAACATGGAACACAAGCAGTAAAGAAGTAAAGCAAGGCAAGTAAATGAAAGGGGGAGAAGATGCTAGAACACATTTCAGTAATGCGCGATACCTGCGTTGATCTTCTAACCCCCGCAATTAATAAATCAGAGACTCCAGTTGTTGTTGATGCAACTCTTGGTTTAGGTGGCCATAGCGAGGCGCTACTTGAATCAAATCCAAATTTAGTTTTGATTGGTATCGATCGCGACCTAGATGCAATTGTTAAAGCAAAGAATCGGTTAGCTAAATTTGAAAATCGCGCAAAACTCAATCATGCAATCTTTGATGAGATTACAGATGTAGTTAACAGTTTTGGTTTTGAAAAAGTTGATGGAATTCTTTTTGACTTAGGTGTTTCATCGATGCAGCTTGATCAAAGCGATCGTGGGTTTTCTTATTCACAAGACGCCCCACTTGATATGCGCATGGATCGATCTACTGGAATTACAGCAAGTGAAATCATTAACACATATGCACCTGGCGAGCTAGTGCGAATTCTGCGCACTTACGGCGAGGAAAAATTCGCTACTCGCATTGTTGAGAACATAGTTAAAGAGCGGGCTAAGGCACCACTTAACTCAACTGCTCAACTAGCTACTTTGGTTAAAGAGAGCATTCCAGCAGCAACTCGTCGCACCGGCGGCAACCCAGCTAAGCGCACTTTTCAGGCACTTCGAATCGAAACCAACGATGAACTAGGCGCAGTTAATCGCGCTATTCCGCAGGCGCTTGAGCTACTCAAAGTTGGCGGCCGTCTAGTAGTTATGTCTTTCCAGTCTCTTGAAGATCGCATCGTAAAAGAGATTTTTGCGCAAGCAACAACATCAGGCACTCCACGTGATCTGCCAATTGACCTACCTGAATTTGCCGCGAAGTTCGCTCTAGTAGTTCGCGGCTCAGTTTTACCAAGTGAAGCAGAGATTGCCGCGAATTCGCGCGCGCAATCAGTTCGTCTACGTGCAATAGAACGGTTGGCCGCATAATGGCAATTACAGCGCTAGCTCCAGCAATCAGTCGATCAAAACAGAAAGTGATTGAGCGCTCTTCCGAAGTTGCTCTTCGCTTAGTTCCTAAGATCGACATGGACAAGCGAGCCGACCAGAAAGTGTTCATTCTTTTCTTGACCGGCATCGGCGCCCTTGGTCTGGTGGCGCTGCTTTTCGTAAATACCCTACTTGCACAAGATGCATTCAAACTTTCAAAGTTACAACTCGAAGCGCGGTTACTTACTGATCAACGCGAAGCTTATATTCGTCAATTAGATCGAATTTCATCGCCAATGTCACTAGCGGCCGCGGCCACTGAGATGGGTATGAAGCCTTCATCTAATCCAGTCTTCTTAAACCTTGACGAACCGCTGGTTCCTGCAGCTGAGGCAGTTGCTGGAGGATCAATTGGGTAATTTCGCTCTAGCTCGCAAGCGCATCCAAGTTTTGATTGCGCTGACTTTAATCTTTATGACGATATTCGTTGCAAAGGTTATTTGGGTGCAGGTAATAACTGCTAACTCGATTAGAACTTGGGCAGTTGACGAGATGGAGAACGTTGCAACGCTGCAAGCTCCTCGTGGCACGATTACCGATGTAAATGGCGTCGCGCTGGCAAAGAGCGTAAATGCGATAAACATTGTGGTTGATCAAAGCGCGATTTCAAATCCAGCTTTCACCGCCAAGTTCGCTTCGCCAATTTTGCAAATGCCAGTTTCAGAGCTTCAAACACTATTTACTGGTGAATTAAAGTGGAAATTGATCTACCGCAATGCCAAGCCTGCGGTCTGGACAGCTCTGAAGAACGCGATTTCTGAACATAACAGCGCACTTGAACCAAAAGATTTTGATCAACGAATAACCGCTTTCTATCCAGAGCGTGCTTACATCCGCGAATACCCATCTGGTTCTCTAGTGGCTTCACTAATTGGTTTCGTTAATCAAGAAGGCACTGGCGCAACTGGTTTGGAATCAAGCATGAATTCGATTATCACTGGCACTAATGGCAAATACTCATATGCCAATGGTTATGGCGCAGAGATTCCTGGTTCGCAATCTGAAATCATTGCGGCTAAAGCTGGTACCTCAATTCGCTTAACCATCGATCGTGATATTCAGTGGGTGGCATCTAAAGCTATTGCCGATGCAGTTAAGTCTTCGCGCGCCAGTAGCGGAACCGTAATTGTGATGGACCCTAAGACTGGTGCAATTTTGGCACATGCAACAGCGCCAACTTTCGATCTAAATAATCGTGACAGTATTTCACTAGCTGCAATGCGTAACCCTTCAGTTCAAGATGTGTATGAACCAGGTTCGACCGGAAAAATTATGACGATTGCGGCAGCAATTGAAGAGAAGAAGGTAACGCCAACTACTGTATTTACTATTCCATACAAAGTTAAACGAGCTGGAACATTTTTTCACGATCACGAACCTCACCCGAAACAACGGCTAACTACTTCTGGAGTTCTAGCGGTATCAAGCAACACAGGAACAATCATGATTGGTGAAAAGCTCACAAATAATCAATTACATGATTATCTAACTAAGTTTGGAATTGGTGTCAGCACTGGCTCTGGCCTACCTGGTGAATCACGAGGAATTCTGCGCCCAGTTTCCGATTGGTCGGGCACCACAGCGCCTACCGTTGCATTCGGTCAGGGATATTCAGTTACTGCCATGCAAGCAACCAGCGTCTTTGCCACAATCGCAAATAATGGTGTTCGAGTATCACCAACTGTAATTGCCGGAACTAATGAAGCTAATGGAAATTTCACACCGGCTAAGTCCCGCGCAAGTGAACGAGTAATCAGCGCCGAGACCGCACAGAAAGTACGTCTCATGATGGAAAGCGTGGTTTCTGGAAACGGTACAGCGCCTTCTGCGGCTATCCCAGGGTATCGAATTGCCGGAAAAACCGGAACTGCGAATCGTTATAACGATATCTGTGGTTGCTATAGCGGTTACACAGCTTCCTTTATTGGTTTTGCGCCAGCAGATGCACCTAGATATGTAATCTCAGTAACTATTCAAGATCCAAAGGGAATGCACTGGGGTGGATACCTAGGTGGTCCAGTCTTTAAGAAGGTAATGTCATTTGTTCTTGAATCAAAGCACATTCCACCAACTGGCACCAAGATAATTCCGATTGCCTTAACTGAAAAAGCACTAGTTAAAGCAAAAGCAAACGAAAACGCAGCCACTAACTCAGCAAGCGGCTCACTCTAAAATGTTACGACCACACGATCTCATTGCTGGGAGAACTCTTCGTGCGGTCAGTGAACTTATTTCAGCAAATTCAAGTTATTCAGATTTAGATCACATTATGGTGACCGGAGTTTCTATTGATTCGCATCAAATTGAAGCTGGTGATTTGTTCGTAGCGGTAGCTGGTGAAAAAGCACATGGTGCAACTTATGCCGGCAGCGCAAAATTAAACGGAGCTGTCGCAGTACTGACTGATCAAGTAGGCGCTGCACTTGTGACCGATATGCCAGTGATTATTGTTGCAAACCCGAGAGCAGCCGCAGGTGTTGTGTCAGCTTGGCTGCATAATGAACCGATGCGCGACATGTTTAGCGTCGCAGTTACTGGCACTAATGGCAAGACCACGGTAACAACGCTGCTCCATCAAATTGCGATGGCCGCGAGCCGGCAAAGTGGCTTAGTCGGAACCGTTGAAACTCGAATCGGCGATGAGGTGGTTGCAGCACTACGCACCACCCCTGAAGCTCCAGAGCTGCAATCTTTAGCTGCGGTAATGCGCGAGCGTCATATGCGTAATCTGTTTATGGAAGTTTCTAGCCATGCAGTTTCCTTAAATCGAATTGGCGGCGCTCACTTTGATATCGCAGCCTTTACTAATTTATCCCAAGATCACTTGGACTTTCACGGGGATATGGACTCTTACTTTGCAGCTAAAGCGGCTCTCTTTACCCATAAATATGCTGATTCTGCCTTTATAAATATCGACTCTGCTTGGTCGAAAAAGTTACTCGAAATTCAAGAGTTGCCGGTAACAAAGATCTCGCGCAGTGTTAAGTCAGCTGATTGGTATTTCGAACGAATTGAAACTGGCGTGCACAGTACCGTGATCGCGATTAGGGGTAATGGCGGAATATTGATTGAGACCACCACTAAGTTAGTGGGCGACTTTAACTTAGATAATTTATTAATGGCGGTAGCGATAAGCGTGGCAAGCGGTATAGACCCAATCGATATCGCAGCAATTACTCCGAAACTAGTGGGCGCAGAAGGTCGACTTGAGAAAATAGATTTGGGGCAATCCTTTAGTGCTCTAGTTGATTATGCGCACTCACCAGATTCAGTAACGCGAGTTTTAGCAGCGCTCCGTGAAAGCACTGCTGGCAAAATCATTGCAGTCTTAGGTTGTGGCGGTGATCGCGACAAGAGCAAACGTCCATTGATGGGTGCCGCGTTGTTAGCTGGTTCAGATGTTGCAGTATTTACTAGCGACAATCCACGAAGTGAGGATCCTGCTCAAATCGTAAAAGAGATGGTCTCTGGTTTAACTCTGCCAGCCAGTGCTGTAATTGAGCTTGATCGTAAGCAGGCAATCCGAATCGCAGTGGCCGCTGCAAAGCCTGGTGATGTAGTCGTGCTTCTTGGAAAAGGACATGAGCCTGGGCAAGAAATCGCTGGCATTAAACATAGCTTTGATGATCGCTTAGAACTAGCTGCTGCGATTGAGGCAGCGTCATGATCAAGTTATCAGCCCGCGAAATTTCCCTAATCGTAAATGGCACTCTTCATGGTGATGAAAACATTATGGTCACACAAGCGCCAGTGTTCGACTCTCGCCAAGCTAAAGCTGGATCTCTATTTCTAGCGCTAGTTGGCGAAAATTCCGATGGGCACAACTACTGTTCTGATGCTTTCGCAAATGGTGCCGTATTGGCTCTAACCACCAAAGTAGTTGCAGGGCCATGTGTAGTTGTAGCTGATGTGATGCAGGCGATTGCCGACCTAGCCAAATTTGTGCGAGTGCAGCTAAATGATTTAACCGTAATCGGAATCACTGGCTCACAAGGAAAAACCACGACTAAGGATTTACTTAACTACATTCTTTCCTCAGTTGGCGAGACCATCGCACCAAAGGGTTCCTTCAACAATGAATTGGGTGTGCCGTTAACAATTTTGGAATGTAACGAGAAAACCAAATTCTGTATCCTCGAGATGGGCGCTCGTCATATTGGGGACATCTCAGTATTGTGCGAAATTGCTAAACCTAAAATTGGCGCAGTTCTTAAAGTTGGCAACGCTCATATTGGTGAGTTTGGTTCTCGCGAAGCTATCGCGCTGGCTAAATCAGAATTAGTCACCTCACTTACCAGTGGTGGTATTGCGATTCTCGGAACTTATGATCAATTTACTCCGGCCATGAAAGTGGCTGAAGGGGTTGAAGTTTTAACTTTTGGCGAACGTAGTGATTGCAATGTGCGGGCAGCAGATGTAGAGATTCGTGAAGGCCGCCCACATTTTGATCTCGTAACAAAATCAGGACGCGCAGCTGTTGGCATGCGTTTAGTTGGGCTTCATCAAATTCCAAATGCACTTGCGGCGGCCGCGATCTCAAGTGCCCTCGGGTTATCAGTTGATCAAATTGCTGGCGCGCTGTCTATGGCCGAATTGGCGAGCAAGTGGCGTATGGAGATATTTGAATTAAATGGTCGCCTAATGATCAATGACTCATATAACGCTAATCCGGAATCAATGGCTGCGGCGCTGCGCACTTTGGCCCTTTTTGCGCAAGAGCGCGGTGGATCATCCTGGGCAGTTCTAGGAAAGATGCATGAGTTAGGTCCTTCTGAGAATGCAGACCATGTTGCTATCGGAAAACTAGTTAGCGATTTAGGAATCGATCAGTTACTTACAGTTTCGATGCCTGCCTATGGACAAGGCGTTTCAAGTGATAGCGAAACAACGGTGCATGAATTTAATGAAAAGAGTTCAGTGGTATCTCTGTTGAATCAGATGCAATCAGGCGATGTGTTGATGGTGAAAGCTTCCCGCGCCGAACATTTTGAAGAAATAGCCCAAGAAGTAGCTGCGAACTGGCAAACTGATGCAGGAAAGAAGGATGACGAATAAATGATACAGATTCTTATTTCGGGCGCCGTTGGGCTCTTCTTCGCTTTATTCGGCACCCCAGTTCTGATTCGTTTATTGGCTAAGCGTGGCTACGGTCAAATCATTCGCGATGACGGCCCAAGTTCGCACCACACAAAGCGCGGCACACCAACAATGGGCGGCTTGATTATTATTTTTGCGGCAATCGCCGGATATTTGATCAGTCATGGAATCACTCAGACCGCGATGACCGCGTCAGCGCTTCTAGTTATCGCATTGGTTGTCGGATTAGGTTTTGTAGGGTTCTTAGAT
>JBILXJ010000052.1:0-6550 GCA_044378655.1 Candidatus Planktophila sp.
TCCACTCACCAGTGCCGTTGCCAATCAGGTGATAGAGAAAGCAAATATTAGCCAATAGATCATCTGCTGATACATGTGTGCCGATCAGCGCATCAGTTAATACGACGCCTTTAACTAGATCACTCTTGAATCGAGCGTTAATAACTTCGCCGATTGGCTGCTCAATTAAGTAATCCCAAATTTCTGGTAAATCAATTGCCGCCTTTAGTTCATTGCGATTTTTTAAAGGCTGCAACATGTATGGCGCAATGCGTTCGGCGAACTCTGCTACTTCACCATAGAACTGTTGCCAAGCTTGCGCATCTGCAACGCCATCTGGAATCGAGGCGAATGAATCTGCTGTGGCTTGATCCCATTGGCGCGAGATGTAAAGCCCAGCCCCATTTAAATCGGGGGTATATGAGGAAACTTTACGAGGCACGGTTGCAAAATTAAGCCCTAAATCGCTAACAATTTGATCAGGCAATAACGCAACTAAATACGAGTAGCGCGACAAGCGCGCATCAAATTCTGGAAATGCTCTGACACTGGCAGTTGCGCCACCAATCTCATCGTTTGCTTCAAGAATTACCACTGATTTGCCGGCTTTAGCTAAGTAAGTTGCGGCTACTAAACCGTTATGGCCACCGCCAATTATCACGACATCTTTGGTAACTGTGGTCATAACTATGCCTCAAGTCGTTTTGTGGAATTACGTACAACCAGCGTAGTTGGTAGAACCAATGATGGCACTTCGGCGCTTGGTTTGCGTAGACGTTCCATGATTGACCAAGCCGCCATTTCGCCCATTAACTGCACTGGCTGTTCAATGGTAGTTAGGTCGGAATATTCGGCCATCTCGTGACCATCAAAACCAATTATCGAAATGTCATCTGGAACACTTAGGCCGTGACGACGGGCTGCTTGCATTGCACCAAATGCCATTTCATCTGACTCGCAGAAGATTGCAGTTGGGCGATTAGGTCTGGCCAATAAATCATCCATCGCACGTGAGGCAGTGTTCATCGTAAAGTCACCATGCACTTCACGCGAAGGCACCCATTCCAGGCCGTTCTCAGCTAGAACTTGTAAGAATCCGCGTCGACGATCTTGCGGCACCGAAAAATTAAATGGGTCATCTGGACGACCAGACATTAAACCAATTTGTTTATGGCCTTGATTAACTAAGTGTTGTGTTGCAGTTCGGGCTCCAGCAACATCATCAATCTTGATACTTGCGCAATCTTTATGTGCCATACCAACAAGTGCGATTGGAATTCCTAAACTGAGCATTGAAGCAAATTCTTCTTCAGTTGGTGGCAAGCTAATTACAATTAGCGCATCAACGCGACCTTTCAGCAATTGATGCTGGAATAAGCGTTCGCGTCCTTTCATCTGGCTGAAGTTATAAAGCAAAAGATCTAGGCCAGCTTCGCGGAGTGCTTGTTCGGCGCCGTTAATCACTTGGGCGAAATACCAACGCGAAATATATGGAGCAACTACGCCGACGCTATTGGTGCGGCCAGGTCGAATTCGATCGCCATCGCCTGTTAATGAGTAGTTTAATTTGGCAGCTGCGGCTTCAATTTTTGCTCGCGTTTGCGGATTAACGTGCTCTAGACCACGAAGTGCGCGCGAGACAGTTGCAGTTGAAACTCCAGCTTCTGCTGCAACTTCCTTAATGCCTGCCATCTTCGCCCCAAGTCCGCTAAATATTTCTGCAAGAAACTGTAAATTTCTGCAACAATTGCAAAAAATATGCCTAATGGATCAAAAAAGCAATAGTTTTCTGGAAACAAGGGGTACTTTAGAGTTATGAGCAATCAAATTCAGACAATTATCCAAGTTGAGCTCGAAGATCGTAATCGTTTAACCGCGTTCTTCCGATTGATAATCGTGCTCCCGGTAGCGATCTATTTCAGCGCATTTGCCGTTGAATCAATTGCCTCAGATAACTGGAGCTACAGCTTGGGCGGCCTAATCATTGTGCCAACTTTATTGGCTCTAGTCTTTCGCGGTATTTACCCAAGTTATGCGCTCTCATTTAACCATGCGCTAATTTCACTTGAAACTCGCGTCAACGCTTATGTATTGCTACTAACTGATGACTATCCATCAATCGAAGAGAATGACATTGTCACAATTACTTTTCCTGAGGTCGGCAACGGTTCGCAACTAAGTCGAGTTAAGCCGATCTTTAAGTGGATCTTAGCTATTCCACTTTATGTAATGGGAATTATCTACTTAATTTATGGATTGTTCTTGACTGTTTTTGCTTGGTTCTCAATTTTGTTCAGCGGCAAGTATCCAGTTTGGTGCGCCGATGCGATGGTGGGAATTTTAGCTTTCTACAATCGAGTTTACGGTTATGCATTTATTTTAGTAACTGACGAATACCCATCTTTCTCCCTTTAATCTATGGCGGTCCACTCTGCGCAAAAGATGCGACGTATCGTTGCTGAAGTTGCCGAGATGGATCGCAAGTTTGAACCACTAATAGCACGTCGCCCTCTTTGCACAATTGGTCGAAGTGCGCCAACAGAGACACATTTTGAATCCTTGGTCAGTTCAGTGATCTCTCAACAACTAGCGGTAAAGGCTGCCGAAACAATTCATGGTCGCTTAGTTGATCTTTGCAATGGCACGATTAGCGCCAAAAAAATCATCAAACTCGATGACGCTGCACTTCGAGAGATTGGTGTTTCTGGCGCAAAAACTCGCACATTAAAGGGCTTAGCTGGGGCGGTTGCTGATAAATCAATTCCCATCGATACCATTGATGAAATCCATGATGATCAAGAGATTTATGAGAAGTTAACTTCGCTTTGGGGCATTGGGCGCTGGACAGTTGAGATGTTTATGATGTTTCAGCTAGGGCGTTTAAATGTTTGGCCCACTGGAGATTTAGCGGTGCGCCGGGGTTGGGACATAATCCATAAAAATAAAGAAGAAACTCTGGCTAAAGCTTTAGATTTAAAGGGTGAGAAGTTACATCCATACCGAAGTGTTGTTGCCTGGTATTGCTATCAAGCAGTGCATGAAAGCCGCGGGCTGGATTACTAAATATCCTCAAGGATTAATGAGACTGAGTTAATGCACCAGCGCTGATCAGTTGGCACGTCATAGCCTTCACCTTCGAAAACATGGCCCAAGTGCGAGCCGCAAGCAGCACAGCGCACTTCGGTGCGAACTCTTGGCGCAAGCGAGCGATCTTCAATTAATTCGACTGCATCATCAGCTGATGGTGCATAAAAAGATGGCCAGCCACAACCTGAATGAAATTTAGTTTCGCTGCGGAACAACTCTGCTGCACAAGCTTTGCACTTGTAAATACCGATTTTATCTGAGTCGGTATATTCACCAGTAAATGGTCGTTCAGTTGCTGCGTTACGCAGAACTTCATATGAAAGCGGATCAAGCTTTGCTTTTAGCTCAGCTTCATTTATTTTTACTGGATAATTATTTTCACTCATTAGAGCACTACTCCAACTGGAAAAGCGACGCCTGTGCTGGAATGACAGTCATAACCATTTGGATTCTTCTTTAAATACTTCTGGTGGTACTCCTCGGCAAGGAAATATTCCACGCCATCAGCACTCAGAATTTCAGTCACGATTGGATCCAATCCGGACTTAGTCAAAACATCTTGATAAAGATCGCGAGACTTAATCGCCTGATTCATTTGCTCAGTTGAGGTTACATAAATCGAGCTGCGATATTGAGTTCCGATATCGCCGCCTTGTTGATTCAGCGAAGTTGGATCATGCATTGTCCAGAACTCTTCTAGCAAGCGTTGATATGAAATCGCTTCATCATCGAATAAAACATGCACCATTTCGGCATGACCAGTCACGCCAGTGCAGACTTGCTCGTAACTTGGATTTGGTCGATTACCGCCCATATAACCAACGCTGGTTTCAATAACTCCGATTAACTGCCAGAAACGACGCTCTGCGCCCCAAAAACAGCCAGTTGCAAAGTATGCGCTCTGATTCATGGCGATATTCTGGCAGGTAGCTCGCGAAAATGTCATTCGAGATCACGTGCGATGAATATTTCCCAGCAATAATTAACATCTGCGCTACTGATAACCTTGCCATTAGCGCCCCCGTAGCTCAGGGGATAGAGCACCGCCCTCCGGAGGCGGGTGCACAGGTTCGAATCCTGTCGGGGGCACTGTTAATTGATGAAGAGTTAATTTCAAGCGAGATAAATCACGCGTAATTGGGAAATCCCCTGCGTTATGTCCTTGTAATACTGGTGCTGGCACGGGAGAATAAGCACCTTACGACATCAAGATCGTAGCAAGATCAAATTACTTAATTGGTACGGAACTGGCTTCTGTACGCGAGATTTCAGGGATAGGTGGTGTTCTCATGGATTGGCGTCATCAATCTGCTTGCCGCGATGAAGATCCAGAGCTTTTCTTCCCCGTCGGAAACACTGGCCCTGCCATTACCCAGATCGAAGAAGCAAAAAAGGTTTGTAACCGCTGCATAGTTAAAGATGCCTGCTTGGCTTGGGCACTTGAGAGCGGACAAGATGCTGGCGTCTGGGGCGGTTTATCAGAAGATGAACGTCGCGCACTTAAGCGTCGTGCGGCACGTAACCGTGCCCGTCTGCAAGAACAACAAAACCAGTTCTAAAGCGGGAATTCCAAGGTTGCTTGGGTTCCGGACTTATCTGAAGTTAATTTAATCTGACCACGCAATTCATTCTCGGTCAAAGTTCTAACAATTTGTAACCCTAAATTAGATGAGTTAACTAAATCAAAATCACTTGGTAACCCAGCACCATCATCGCTGACTGTTACTTTAGCGCTACTTTCAAAACGTTCGCAGTGAATCACTAAATTGCTTCCTCGATTGGCTAATCCATGTTCGAGGGCGTTATGTATTAACTCCGTGACGATAAGGGCAAGTGGTGTGGCAATACGTGGATCAATCTCAGCCAATGAGCCACTTCGTCTAATGTTGATTTCACTCATTCGAGGGCTTAAGTCGGCTGCGTGAATTACTAAATTATCTAGTACCTGATCGAATGCGACCTTCGCATCGGCGCTATTTGAAAGCGTTTCGTGAACTAGCGCGATTGAGGCGATACGGCGCACGGCTTCTTCAAGTGCGGCACTTGCCTGCGGTTCTGCAATACGCCGTGCTTGTAATCGCAAAAGTGCTGAAACCGTCTGCAAATTATTCTTCACGCGGTGGTGAACCTCGCGAATCGTGGCATCTTTAGTTACTAGCTCACGTTCGCGACGACGTAGCTCAGTCACATTGTGCAACAAAACAATGGCGCCAATACGATCGCCGCCTTGCAACAAAGGCATGACCATCAAATCAATTGTGGCTCCTTGATTCTCAATTTCAACACGGCGTAGAGATTTACCACTTAGCGAAGTACTGATTCCTTCATGATGTGATTCATTTCGCTGCATCGATACTTGGGTTGCAACTTCACCGAGATTAAAACTTTCTAAGTCATTACCCCAACCCATTCGGTTAAAGGCAGATCTAGCATTTGGGCTAGCGTAAGTAATTACGCCATTTAAATCAAGACGAATTAGACCATCGCCAACGCGAGCTGATGGGTCGAAAATCGAAGATGCATCGTGATACGGATAAGTGCCCTCAACCACCATTCGGTAAAGATTGTTTGCGATCTCGCGATAGTTCAGCTCTAATCGGCTTGGTGAGCGCATTAACTCAGCATTTCGGTGGCGTGAAATAACTGCTATTACTTGACCTTCATGAATTACTGGAATCGTCTCTTCTTTAATCAGTAAGTCACCGACTAATTCTGGTTCAGAATCTCGCACGATATCTGCACTAGATAGGGCTTCATCTAAACGAGGCCGCTCGCCCCAACTTACTTCGTTACCAATTAAGTCATTGGCAAATACCGTTGCCGAAGTAGTAGGACGGATATGTGCAATTGCCACGTATCCGGTTGGCCAAGAAGTTGCATCGAAACGCAGAGGTACCCAAAGAACTAAGTCTGCGAAAGAGAGATCTGTGAGCAATTGCCAGTCAGCGATGAGTTCTTGTAACCGATAAATTTGTGAGGCAGTTAGCGTGCTGCGACCTTTAAGAAGAGTTTCGATGCGGTTCATTTAAGACACTTGCCAATTAGGTAGCTGTATTGCAATCTCTTGTGCGGCATACCAAGTCAGTTCGCCATCATCGGCTGTGGCATCTCCAACAAATAAGCAGTCGGCCTGACTAAATTTAATCGGTGATGTGAGACTAACTTCAACCTCTGATTCGTCTCCCATTTGTGCAGCCTCTAGATCCACTGCAAGTGCAAATGAAAACTTCGCCGAATCACCTTGATATGAAATGGAATCTTCAGCTGCTAATAACGAGAGAATGTATTCTGATTCTTCTTCACCCAGTTCTGGATTCATAGTTTTAAATTCAGTGGTGGGAACAAAGGCGGTATCTAATGAAATTTGGCCATCTTCTAATAGTTGAGCCAACTCATCAGGAGTTAAAGCCAAGTATCCGCGCATGGGATAACTCTATTGGAAGGATTGCTGCATTCTGAAACTAGACCTCGCTCGCAATCTTGC
>JBILXJ010000053.1:0-6500 GCA_044378655.1 Candidatus Planktophila sp.
GGAACAAAGGCGGTATCTACTGAAATTTGGCCATCTTCTAATAGTTGAGCCAACTCATCAGGAGTTAAAGCCAAGTATCCGCGCATGGGATAACTCTATTGGAAGGATTGCTGCATTCTGAAACTAGACCTCGCTCGCAATCTTGCAGATCGCCTTACGCAACATCGATTTGGGGCTTGCTTCGCTTAGCGCCGAACTACTAGTAGCCGCTGCTGCTACTGCCCGATTATCTCTAGGCAGCGTCAATCGGTTAATTGGGTTTAACTGATCTATCTGTTCTGCTAAATCATGAGCTCCGTGATCATTACGACGACGAGGCACTTCCAAATTGGCCACAAATTGCAATTTTGCCTTTATCTTATTCTTCGATAACTCTTGAATTAACCTGGCTAATCTAAAGCGGCCAACCTCATCTGGCCTTGAATTTATCCAGATTTCATCACAGTTATCGCTGCTCCAAATCAAGCATTGCGAGTTCCAACGTCGATCTGTTAATTTGATTGCAAAGTTAGAAATCGAGCCAAGATCGATAATGATCAGATCAAAATTTGCATAAGCAGCCGTCATGAAATTAGCAAAGGTGGCACTCTTGCTTTCAGTTAATTCATATGCCCAGAGAAGTTGTGAGATTAATCTTGGGTTTTGATCACCCCGCAAGTTACGTAACTCCAAGGCTATCGAGATAGTGGGCTCAATCGAATTGCCATCAATTAATAGGGTTCGCTTTTCTAGCAAACTAGATTCCATTGCCAGATTAATAGCCAGAGTTGTAGCGCCTGTAGCAGAACCAGCAGATGCAATCGCAATTACTTTTGCGCCAGCTAGATTGCGCACCTTTTGACTAGAAATAAGCGGTTCGCGAAATTCGCGGCGCAGGACAGCGCGAATCTGAGAAACTAGTTCTGCTGGGTCCGTGGGTCTTGGTGTGAGTGAACCAAACTGCGCGATCTCAGCTTCTGTGCCATAGCCAATTGTGTGGCGAACTTCAGTTCGCAAAGTTGCCAGAGCTTCATCACTAAAGCCGGGAAGATCTTGGGCATAAATGAGAATTGAATTCTTTGCAGTCTCTCGATTCAGTTTAAGGAATGCTTGCAAGGCAGCTACATCTACAGCTCTAGCCACTATGTCCCAACCTTGAGAGTGCAAATTGCTCGATACAAAACTCTCAAAATTGCTATCCGAGATAGCCGTAATGACTGTGTGACTACTGCTTTCAACCATTTAGTTTCACCACCACTAATCGACCGTAGGTGGTAGCTCTGAGGACATCCGAAATTTCTTCACGCCCGATTGCAATCGTGATGGCAGCTTCTGAGCCGAAGTTGGAATTTTTGCGCTCAATCGAACCCAAATAGATATCACTTAACACGACTTCCGGCTCTGATGGAAAAGCACCTGCCTCGGCATCTTCCAGAAGATAAATACTTATGCGATCACCAGCAAGAACATTAGTTGGGATATCAATTGCTCTAATGGTCAATGAAACTTCGGCACTATTTATGGTCTCATTCTGCGTACTAATAGATTGAGTTGCAATTAGAGAAGTGCGCTGAATTCGATTGATAACAATGCTGCCAACTGGATTCATATCTGCTGCAACATAGTTATTAGATATGGCTGAGATGTTCACTTGGACTTTTGAGATATCAGTCGCGGCAATCTGTTGCCCAGGAGTGAGTTCGCGATTAGCAATCCAAAAGCTTTGTTTTTGATTAGAGATGACCGAAATTAGAACGCTAGAGAGAAGCGATGCAACAAGTAAGGCTGCGGCTATCAGTACCCGACCTTGAATTTTTGATTTATTAGTAGACATGAAAGGCATCTAACGGTGCCAACGGACATTTCTAATTGAGCTATCCACAGCCATCCTTTCGGATGAGGGTTAGTCATCCGTTGGAATGATCTGCCTTGGCTGGTCAGCGGAAATTCTCTCCTTATGACAACTATCGATCTTTCGGTTGAACCGATTTTCCAAACAATTACGCTTTCGCAAATTTCTAGTAACCAAGATGAGATTCCCGGCCACCCAGTACTCGACTTGTTTCGCTCCCCTGTGCCTGATCCAGTGCCGCAAAAAGCTAAGTTGTACTTAGTTCCAACTTCATATGGCGATGAATATGATCCGGACTTTGCGCCAATGCCAACTTCTGCCAGTGAGCTGCCGGAAATAAGCGCGTGGGCCCTGAAGTATGGCGTTAGCGCACTGGAAATTTGGGCGGGCAAGAGACCTGCTGCTCAATTAGCCAGATGGACCCACAGAAACATTTACGGCAAGTTAGTTTCAGATACTGGTTCAGTCAAAGAGATTGGTCGAATTAGAAGGCTGCATGTCAATCAGCCCTTAGATGGCATCGCGGAATCTGTATTAACTGTTAGGTACGGCGATCGTTTGCGATCACTAGTGATGCGGTTTGAAGGCATCGATCAGAAGTGGTTATGTACCGAACTATTTCTGATCTAGTTTATGCAAGCGAAAAGATTAAGCGCCACCGTGGCAACGCTTGTACTTCTTTCCAGAACCACATGGGCATGGCGCATTGCGTGAAACATCATTCTTGGTGACATTGCCGTTTTCATCAGCTGCGCTGTATTGCAACCCAATTGGTGAAACTGGCTTAGCTTCAATGCCCTTTGCTTGGACTTCTGATGATTCGACAGTTACTTCGACATTAAATAGGAAGCCAGCAATTTCTTCCTTGATTCCATCCATCATGGCGGCAAATAGTTCGTAGCCTTCGCGCTGATATTCAACCAGCGGATCACGTTGAGCCATCGCACGCAGACCAATACCTTCTTGCAAATAATCCATCTCGTAGAGATGTTCGCGCCATTTGCGATCTAGAACCGAGAGCAGAACTTTTCGTTCAAGTTCGCGGGTAACTTCAGTGCTCAAGGCACTTTCGCGATCTGAATAAGCCTTTGCTAAATCTTCTAGTACGCGATGCTTCAGTAGTTCGGCATCTAGCCCCGCGCGACCGCCAAGTTCGGCATCAAGATCAGCTGGTTGGAACGAGATTGGATAAATGACTTTGAGGTGGCCCCAAAGAGTCTCGAGATCCCATTCTTCAGCGTAGCCATCGGCAGTTGCCGCGTCGACATAGGCTGCCAAAGTATCTTGCATGAATTCAATAACTTGGTCCTTTAGATCTTTTCCTTCTAGAACTAAGCGACGCTCACCATAAATAACTTCGCGCTGACGATTCATGACATCGTCATATTTCAAAACATTCTTACGGATTTCAAAGTTCTGTGCTTCAACTTGAGTCTGAGCCGAACGAATCGCATTGCTGACCATCTTGGATTCGATTGGTTCATCTTCTGGAATTCCAGCTGCCGAAAGAACTCGCTCTACGATGCCCGAATTAAAACGGCGCATTAAGTCATCTTGCAGCGAGAGATAGAAACGTGATTCACCTGGGTCGCCTTGACGACCAGAACGCCCACGTAACTGGTTATCAATGCGTCGAGATTCGTGGCGTTCGGTACCGAGAACATATAGGCCACCGAGTGCGATAACTTCGTCATGTTCTTTCGCGACAGCTGCTTTTTGGCGCGCAATCTCGGCTGGCCAAGCTGCTTCATATTCAGCTGCGTTATCTACTGGTGAAATTCCGCGACGCTGTAATTCGAAATCGGCCATAAATTCTGGATTGCCACCGAGCATGATGTCGGTACCGCGACCTGCCATGTTGGTTGCAACTGTGACTGCGCCTTTAACACCTGCACGAGCAATAATTGCGGCTTCGCGTTCGTGGTGCTTGGCATTTAGAACTTCGTGAGCAACACCTGATTTACGTAGGATCGCCGAGAGCTCTTCGGATTTTTCAACGCTGACAGTGCCAATTAAAACTGGTTGGCCCTTGCGGTGGCGCTCAACGATGTCTTTTGCTACCGCGTTAAATTTGCCAAGTTCGGACTTGTAAACCAAGTCCGCTTGATCAATACGGACCATGCTGCGGTTGGTAGGAATTGGAACAACCCCGAGCTTGTAAATCTGTTGAAACTCAGATGCTTCAGTCATCGCAGTACCAGTCATGCCAGAAATTGTTTTATACAAGCGGAAGTAGTTCTGCAGCGTAATAGTGGCCAAGGTCTGGTTTTCATCCTTGATCTCAATGCGTTCTTTAGCTTCAAGGGCTTGGTGCAGACCTTCGCTGTAGCGACGACCAGCCAACATGCGGCCAGTGTGCTCGTCGACAATTAAAAGTTCGCCATTCATGACTACATAATCTTTATCGCGCTTGAATAGCTCTTTAGCGCGTACTGCATTATTTAAGTACCCGATCATCGGTGTATTTACTGCCTCATAAAGGTTTTCGATCTGCAGCATCTGTTCGACGCGGGTTACGCCTTCTTCGAGGATGCCAACGGTTTTCTTTTTTTCATCGATTTCGTAGTGAACATCGCGCTCTAGTTTTAAAACAAGATTTGCGAACTCGACATACCATTTGGTTGCTTTATCAGCTGGCCCCGAAATAATCAGCGGAGTACGAGCCTCATCAATTAAAATGGAGTCAACTTCGTCAACTACGGCAAAGAAATACTCGCGTTGCACACAATCATCAAGTGACCAGGCCATGTTGTCACGTAAGTAATCAAAACCAAATTCATTATTTGTGCCATAAGTAATGTCGCAGTTGTATGCCTCGCGACGTTCGGCTGGAGTCATGTTATTGAGAATTACGCCAACTTTTAAACCAAGAAAACGATGGATGCGTCCCATCCACTCGCTATCGCGCTCTGCCAGATAGTCGTTAGTAGTTACAACGTGAACACCTTTGCCAGCAATTGCATTCAAATATGAGGGAAGTGTCGCAACTAAAGTCTTACCTTCACCTGTGCGCATTTCGGCAATATTTCCGAGGTGCATTGCCGCGCCACCCATTAGCTGCACGTCGTAATGACGCTGGCCTAAAGTGCGCTTTGATGCTTCGCGAACTACAGCAAAAGCTTCAGGCAGTAAATCATCGAGTGATTCGCCGTTGGCATAACGCGACTTGAATTCAACGGTCTTGGCACGGAGTTCATCGTCAGACAAGGCAACTGTGGCGGCCTCAAAGGAATTAACTTTGACTACGGTCTTGCTCAACTCTTTTAGGATGCGCCCTTCGCCAGCGCGCATAATCCGATCGAGAATTGCAGGCATTTAGCCACCCTGACCTTTCAAAGTTACTTTTGCTGGCAGCTTCAGGTTCGGTAAAAACCAGGCGCCAACTTGCGAGATAACTCCCCAATCTTAGGGGTTACTCACGCCTGCGCAGTGCCACGCAAGCCGTAGCTGCCGCCTGCACCTTAAAACCACCCTTAGTTAAGGCGCGAATTGCCTCAGAGATCGTGGCCCCAGTCGTTACCAGATCATCCAAAATAACCAGGTTCTCCCCCGAATAATTCCCGCGGAACTGAGGTTTTATTGAGAAGGCCATTGCCAAATTCTGACGACGGCTAGCGATATCTAATTTACTCTGATCGCGGATACTTCTTTGATGTTCGAGCACTGGTAAAACTGCTACACCAAAATCTTTAGCTACCGAATTTGCCGTTTCGTTTACAAAGTCTCGCCCACGGCGCCGATTAGCTGAAGCTCCAGATGGAATCGGAACCAAAGCGCAACTGGGATGTCTTTGAAAGAGTTCTTGCAGCGAGGCTTTTAGAGCACTTCGAACTAATTGATCTGCCGACTTAACGCTCTGCTCTTTTGCGGCTAATAAAATATTTTTAGCGATTGGGGAATATGGAATTGAAGAGTAGATAGCTAAGTTAGTAATACGACTTTGGTATAAATGCGGATTCCATTGCTGACGACATTGCGAGCAGATTGAATAACCCAGTTCGCGACAGCCGAAGCATCTGGTCGGGAAAAGAAGATGTTTTAGTTCTGAAAAAATCTGCATTGGCAAAGATAAAACTTGCCTGACTAAAGTTTCTTAGTTCAGATATTTGGTGTGGTTAACCCTTTAGTGAGATCAATCGTGAATGCAACTGATCGCCGGCATGTCTAGGTAGATAGAGAACAAAATGTGCTCCCTTGCCTGGTTCGCCCCAAGCTTCGAGCTCACCATTGTGCAAGCGAGCATCCTCGAGCGCAATTGATAAACCTAAGCCAGTTCCGCCTCGAGTACGAGCACGAGAAGGATCTGCTCGCCAGAAGCGATCGAAAACACGATTGAGCAATCTTGTTTCTATGCCAACGCCGTAGTCACGAACTCCGATAGCTACATCTTCGGCTGAAGCCATGACACGAACTTCAACTGGCTTACCTTCAGCGTGATCTATTGCGTTACTGAGCAGATTTCGGATTACCCGCTCTACTCGACGAATATCGCCATTGATAAAAACTGAGTCGCGAGGGCGATTGAGATTAACCTCAACGCCGTTTTCTTTTGCAACTAGCGATAGATCAGAAATGCAGCGTTCTAGAGAGCCACAGATATCGAATTCAACTGCTTCAAGAACCGCTACCTCAGCATCAAAACGGCTGATCTCGAGTAAGTCTTCTAGTA
>JBILXJ010000054.1:0-6429 GCA_044378655.1 Candidatus Planktophila sp.
GGAGGCTTCTTAGCGATTCCGATACTCGTACTATTTTTCCAAGTGCCCCAAAATAAGGCTGCTGGTACTTCATTATTAATCATTGTGCTTAATTCAATTACCGCCTTCATCGGACATTACAAAATTTGGGCTGAAGTAAATTGGGCAACGCCAATAGCTATGGCTATTTCCGCAGTAATTGTGGCGCAATTGGCTTCAGGTAAAAGCGCACACGTCTCTCCAGTAATTCTTAAAAGCTCCTTCGCAGCCTTGCTATTTTCCATCTCAGCATTCACGCTATTAAATGCGTGGGTCTTCTAAAGCAGGTATTTTGTACCTATGGATGGCGTACTTGAAAAAGCTGCAGTAAAGCGAGTGATTGCTGCCCTTGCCGAACATGGCTGTGCTGGTGAAATAAAAGTCTTATCCGATAGCGCACGCACTGCCGCCGAAGCTGCTGCAGCCCTTGGAATCGAAGTTGGCCAAATTGCCTCATCGCTAATTTTCAAACTCCCTGATGGATCACCGCTTCTAGTAATTACAAGTGGCCGACATCGTGTTGATACTGATTTAGTTGCAAGCAATTTAGGAATTGAAAAACTTGGTCGAGTTGATGCCGACTATGTAAAGGAAAAATCTGGCTTTTCTATTGGCGGAGTCGCGCCTATTGGCTGGGTCTCCCCCACAACAATTCTGATAGATCAAGCTTTAAATGATTACGAAGTAGTTTGGGCGGCCGCTGGCCACCCGCACGCTGTATATCCAACTTCGTTTGCTGAACTGCTTGCGATTACTTCAGCTAAGCCCATGGTAGTTGGCGATTAATTGATTCTAAACTTTAAAGAATACGGCTCTGCTAATTCTGGCCTGCCGCTAATTCTGATTCACGGCATGGGCTCGGCTGCTACCGCTTGGCAATCTGTTGTGCCTGAACTTTCCAAAACACATCGTGTCATAACAGTTGATCTACCTGGTCATGGCGAAACGCAATTGCCAGCTGGCCTTGATATGAGTCCGAAGTTTTTAGCAGATTACGTTTTAGAAACGATGGATTCGTTGAGTATCCAAAAAGCTCATTTAGTGGGAAATTCATTGGGCGGTTGGACAGCTCTAGAACTTGCTGCCGCAAAACCTGAACGTGTGGCAAGTGTCTTGGGCTTAGCCCCTGCTGGGCTTTGGTTAGCGCCATTTAATGTGCGTTATCCGGGATCAGCAATTGCGCGAAATCTAGCCAGCAGATTAAAAGTGGTTTCTCCGTTTGGACTTAAATACGAATTGGGTCGCAAACTTGGTTTCTCTGATGTCAGCCCACAGTGGCGTAAGTTTTCTTATCAACTTTGTTTAGATGCCACTTTGGCACTTGCTAATGCACCAGGCTATTTTCCAGCTTGGGATGCGCTGCTGAAGAAACGCTTCGACGAGCAGGTTTCGCAATCTGTACCAATCACAATTGTCTTTGGCGATAGTGATAAAACTTTACCGGCTAATTCTTGTCAAGAGAAATCTCTAGCACCACAACATGCAACTTGGATAAATTGGGAAAGTTGCGGGCATGCCCCAATGTGGGATTACCCAGATCGAGTTATTGCCGAAATTGAAAAGCTAACTAAATGATTACAGTTATTTACTTTTGGAAAATAAAGAGAACTAGCATTCCATTTGCACTATTTCGTATGGCAATCGATCGCACCCTATTGCGCAGAACGAAGGGAGTTTCTTTTGCAAAAATGCTTGGATGTGGCAAAGGCGAAACTTTTACACCAAGTGATGCTGATCCAAATCGCTGGGGATGCTTGGTCGTAATTCCAGAAAACCAACTAACAGTGCTTGATGATTCACCTACTATTCGAGCATGGCGTAAGAGGTCAGTTTCTGAGTTTCGAGTTCTACTTGATCCAATTGCAGCGACCGGAATGTGGTCAAAGCAAAAACCATTTGAACCAAGTGCGCCAGCTAATTTTCATGGTCAAGTTGTTGCAATAACTCGAGCTCGCATTAAAGCCAGCCAAACGCTGCGATTCTTTAAGTCGGTTCCACCCGTGACTGCGAGTCTGCATTCCAGTCCTGGGTTGATTTCGACTATCGGCATCGGTGAGGCACCGATTGGCTTACAAGGCACTTTCTCGCTTTGGGAATCAATGCAAGCAATCAAAGATTTTGCATATAAGGGCGCTGCGCATCAAAAAGCGATTGCTCAAACCAGTGAATTTGATTGGTATGCCGAGGAGCTCTTTGCCCGTTTCGCCGTGCGCGAGATGCGGGGCACGATTTAACTTGCCGAAATAGGGCAGACTAAGCACATGTCCATTCGCAACTACGCACCTCGCCGTCAGCGCCGTGGCGTATCGCCCTTTGCAAATGGCCTCCAAGTCGGAACCATGGTTGCAGCTCTATTTCTGCAAATGTCATACCCACTTCTTTCCGGTGAAGCTTTACGGATTGTCACAATTGCAACGGTTTATTTCGGAACGGCTGCCATGTGCGTACATGCTCGGCTCGCTTATGGCTGGAAATACACCCGACGCTATTTACTAATTACTCTGCCATTTGCCTTCTTTATTGAACTCATCGGCGAAAACACTGGTTGGCCATTTGGAACTTATTCTTACGATGCATCCCTCGGGCCGCAGTTACTAGGAATTCCAATCGTTGTTCCTTTTGCTTGGGCAATGATGGCTCACCCGTTGTTAATCGTCGCAAGACGGATGACTAAGAAATGGACATTCCTCTACGGTGGTTTTGCGCTTATGTCTTGGGATCTTTTTCTTGATCCGCAGATGGTTGGCGCTGGTCGTTGGAAATGGGAAGTCACTGGCTCGCATGTTCCGTTTCAACCTGAGATTCCATTATCAAATATGTTTGGTTGGTTATTAGCCGGAATCACGCTGATGGCAATTCTCAATTTCTCCTTACCTAAAGAGCGACGTAAATATGGCTCATCACTTTTAGCTGCCGATGTTTTCTTAACCTGGAGCTGGTTCGGCGGAATTGTCTCTAATCTATTCTTCTTTGATCGTCCAGGCGTCGCACTCTTTGGTGGCTTCTTCTACACCTTGGCACTTGGGCCCTACTTTTTCGCTCGCTGGCTCGGACGTCCATAACTTTAACCTCATGCTATATCTCTCTTTAGTTTTAACTTTTTCAATGCTAGTTATGGCTGTCATAAATACCCGGCAGATAAGAATCCCGCGCAATGGACGTGACGTAGATGCCTCAGTTGCTGTCCTACTACCTGTGCGAAATGAATGTGCAAACATTGTTGATTTGGTTGCAACACTTAAGGATCAAAAGGGAATCTCAGATCTAAAGTTTTACTTTCTAGATGATGACTCCGAAGATGACACAGCAGAATTACTAAAGCGTGAGATTGCGGGCGACTCTAGATTTAGCGTCACATCTGGTTCTGCCCTACCCGAAGGGTGGCTCGGAAAGCCCTGGGCACTTGAACAATTACGTTCGAAAATTAAAGCAGAGTACCTAGTAAGCATCGATGCCGACGTGCGTCTAACCCCATTGGCAATATCTGCTGCAGTTAATTTACTAATTGACCAAGAACTTGATTTTGTTTCGCCATATCCGAGACAGATCGCTAATTCTTTTGGTGAACGAATGATTCAGCCACTTTTGCATTGGTCTTGGCTCTCAACAGTGCCACTTCGCTACGCGGAAAAGTCAGGTAAGCCATCTTTCGCTGTGGCAAATGGCCAATTCTTTGTAGTTAGAGAATCTGCGCTAACTAGCATTTCTGGTTACTCAGCAATATCGACATCTGTTCTAGATGATGTAGAACTAGCTCGCACTTTATTGCGAAATGGTTTCAAGGGAACCGTGGCCGATGGTGTGCACTTAGCAACTTGCCACATGTATAGCTCTTGGGCGCAAGTTAAAGCTGGTTACGGTAAATCGCTTTGGGCAGCCTTCGGTTCTAAATTCGGAACTTTCGTTGCCATCTCATTTCTTTTTATTACTGGAATTTTGCCGCTACTAGCGATGTTTGCTGGTATCCAATTTGGCTTATTCGCACTCGAGTTTGTAATCATTTCGCGCATAATTGCGGCTCGACTATCGGGTGCGAAATTCTTAGACACTTTCTTGCACCCGCTTTCGGCAACTCTGCTTATCTATTTGATCCTTTACTCCTGGATAGCTAAAGGTAAAGTTCAATGGAAGGGGCGCACCGTATGAGCAAAGTAGTAGTGATTGGCGCCGGTATCGGTGGCATGAGTGCTGCGGCCCGAATTGCTAAAGCTGGCCATCAAGTCGAAATATATGAGGCGGCAAACTTCGTCGGCGGAAAATGTCGCACCGAATGGATTGGTCGCTATGCCTTTGATACCGGGCCGTCTTTACTAACTCTGCCCGCCGTTTATCGTGACTTCTTCCTGAAAACCGGTTCGGTTATGGAAAATGTTTTAACACAGATTCCAGTTGATCCAGCTTTTGATTACCGTTTTATCGATGGCTCAAACGTTAAGTTTGCCAACCTTTCGCGCTACCAAACTTTGCAAGCGATTACCGCGTCCTTCGGCAGTGAAGCGGCAGCGCAATGGGATCAAACCATGAAGCGCGCCGAAGCCATGTGGGATGTTTCGCGCGAACCTTTTATTGAATCTGAACTCACCTCGATAGCAGCCCTTCTCAAGCGCGTAACTTTGTTGCGTGACCTGCTGGTAATCGCCCCGCACAAATCATTGCGCGATTTAGCTACCGAGAAATTAACTGACCAACGACTTCGTTTCATTGTTGATCGCTATGCCACCTACAGCGGCTCTGACCCACGTAAAGCCCCAGCGGTTTTGCTAAGTATCGCTTTCGTCGAAGAAGCTTTTGGAGCGTGGCATTTGGCAGGCGGCATTGGGCAATTAGCCGTAGCAATTGAAAAACGCTGTTTAGATCTTGGTGTTGTCATTCATTTGAACTCACCTGTTGCCAAAATACAGACAGCTAACGGTGTCGCGACCGGAATAACTTTAGCTAGCGGCGCAGAGATCTCAGCTGATTTCGTAGTTTCAAATAGTGATGCCAGCCTTACCTATAACAATCTGATTGACCCTGCTGAGAAGAAAGCAAAAAGCGAACGTAAAAACTTAGCAAAGACGCAAAAATCGCTTGCTGGTTTCTCGCTGCTCTTAGGTCTACGGCCAAGTGAAAGTGAAGATAAGTTAAGTCATCACACGATTTTATTCCCAGCTGATTACGACGCCGAGTTTGAAGCGATCTTTACGCAAAAGAAACCAGTTGAAAATCCCACCATTTACATCTGCGCTCCAAATGATCCGTTGATGGTTAAAGATTCCGGGCATGAGAGTTGGTTTGTGCTTGTAAATGCACCACGTCATGATGAGAGTTCCAAGAATGGATTCGATTGGCGTGATGAAAATTTCAAACATAACTACGCCAATTTAATTATTGCTCAGATTGAGGCTCGTGGGATCAAAATCCGCGAACGCCTAGATGTCTTAGAGATTCGTACTCCCCTAGATCTACAGGAATCAGTCATGGCACCGGGCGGTTCGATTTACGGAACTTCAAGCAACAGCGCCTCGGCTGCATTCTTGCGCACCAAGAATCGTTCACCGATTAAGAATCTTTTCTGCGTTGGTGGCTCAACTCATCCAGGTGGCGGATTGCCGTTAGTTGGAATCAGTGCTGAAATTGTGGCAAATGCAATTGGACGTGCGCGTTAGCGAAGCTGTTTGTAACCAAAGCGCATAACTTGCAGTGCGCCGATAATCTGCATCGCTAAGAACGCGCCAGCGATTGCTGGTAAGCCAGGAAGATCTAATTGCCACGCTATTAAAACTATGAATAGCAGGCTTGCTCGCATAGGGCGTTCGGCAAAAGTAACTACGCCTAAATCTTTAACTTCAAAGGCTGCCAAACGAGCTCGGGCATACTCCTGAACTGAAGCTGCTAGCCATAATCCAACTGCGATTTCTAGTGGAATTCCAACTTGATACAACGCATACGCCCAAGCTGCTTCGCTAATGCGGTCAGCAACTGAGTCTAGGATCGCTCCCCAAGCACTTTCGCGGCGTTGGAAAATGGCAACACTTCCGTCAACTCCGTCAAAGATGAGTGATAAGACAACTAAAGCAATTGCCCAATATGACTGCGGAATTAGTGCAGTTCCAACTGCCGAAAATAAGCCAAGTAGCGTTAAAACATTTGGCGAAATGCGAAGCAGAGTTGCAATCAGTGCTATTCGATAAGAGATTGCTAACCACGCATGCACGATGCCCGCTATTTCGGCATTACCGTGTAATTCGCTCCACCGTTTGTAGAAATCTTTTTTACTAATCACTTAGAAACCAACTTTCGATAAATCTCAAGTGTGGCAGATGAAGTATTCATGGTGTAGAAATGCAGACCAGGTACCCCTAATTCAAGTAACTGTTCGCAGAGATCAGTTGCTATCTCAATTCCAAGTTTTTGAACTGCCTCTTGATT
>JBILXJ010000055.1:0-6202 GCA_044378655.1 Candidatus Planktophila sp.
GGCGAATTGGTTCGGCCATTAGGCAAGTGTATCTTTGCCGCTATGGCCACATCACGTAAAAAGACCTTTGATTCAATCAATCCGGTATCCGGTGAAGTTTTAGCTACCTTTCCAGTAGATAGCAAGGACACCGTTTCCCTCGTTGTTGAAACTGCCCATGAAGCGCTTTATCAATGGCAGCATCTAGGTTTTAAGGGTCGCAAAAAAGTTTTGCTCGACTGGAGCAAATATTTAAGTAACCATGTTGATGAGATCGCCGAATTAATTTCTGATGAAACTGGCAAGCCAATCAGTGATGCCAAGATGGAGGCAGCGCTTGGAATAAACCATATTGGTTGGGCTGCGCGTAATGCTGAGTATGTAATGAGTCCGGAGCATCGCTCACCTGGTTTGATCATGGCAAACATGTCAGCTCGCGTTGAACATTCACCAGTTGGTGTCGTCGGCGTGATTGGTCCCTGGAACTATCCGATGTTTACTCCCCTTGGTTCAATCACTTACGCACTTGCCGCCGGTAACGCAGTGGTGTTTAAGCCAAGTGAATTCACGCCAGCAGTTGGTGTGTGGTTGGCAGATTCATTTGCCCAGGTTGCGCCTAATGAAGATATCTTCCAAGTGATCACCGGTTTCGGTGATACTGGTAAATATTTATGTGAAAGTGAAATCAATAAGTTAGCTTTCACTGGCTCTACCAAGACGGCCAAGTTAGTCGCTGCCACATGTGCGGCAAGCATGATTCCGGTGGTTTTGGAATGTGGCGGCAAAGACCCCGTAATTGTTGCAGCTGATGCCAACCTTAAAGCGGCGGTTGAAAATACTTTATGGTCTGCCATGTCTAATGCGGGGCAAACTTGTATTGGCGCTGAACGCGTTTATGTCGATGAAAAAATTGCCGATCGATTCATTGAACTTTTCGTATCCGAAGCTGAAAAGATCACTGCAGGTGCGCCAGGTGCTGGTAATTATGGTCCGGCAACCATGCCAGAACAATTAGATGTAATCGCAGCCCACATTGCCGATGCGCTAAAGCGCGGTGGTAAAGCACTTTTGGGCGGTAAGAGTTCAGTGCAGCCGCCTTATGTGCAACCAGTTGTTTTGGTTGATGTGCCCGAAGATGCAGTCGCCATGACTGAAGAGACCTTTGGGCCAGTAATTATTATTAATCGTTTCCACTCAATCGATCATGCAATTCGTTTGGCTAATGCCAGCAAATATGGTCTTGGTGCATCAGTTTGGTCAAAGCGTCAAGGCAAAAAGATTGCTTCACAACTTCATTGCGGAATGGTTGCAATTAACTCAACTATTTCATTCGCCGCAATTCCATCAGTGCCATTTGGCGGCGTGAAAGATAGTGGCTCTGGTCGCATTCATGGCCCCGAAGGAATTCTGGAATTTACTTATTCGCGCACCGTGGTTCGCGCACGATTCCAACTGCCAATTAAATTCACGAGCTTTAATCGCACTTACTTCGGCGATAAGTTAATGGTGCGTGCGATCAAACTTCTTAAGGGTCGGCTCAGTTAAAAAGTCTGGGCTAGTTCTAGAACTTAAAAGCGCGGCGCATTTCGCGTGCGTTCAGTGCGCGGACCGCGATTATTTTTCTTAGCCCAGCATGGCGTGTGCCAATGACGACGTGATTCTTCATCGTATTCAAGCCAAGCAACAATGTGCGGAGTTGCCATCGGAATTATCTGATCGCAACCTGGGCAGCGATAAGGTTTATTTGAAGAAGAACCCGTTAACTTTCTAACGCGATATGTTCCATCACTGTGTTCTTCAATACTTTCATTGGAAGTATTAATTTCGCGCTCTGAATCTTGAGGTCTTTTCCCTTTGGGATAGTTGCGGCGCGGGCTCATGGTTCATTTTCTCGCATTTTTCACCTTCTTGTGACAGGCTTGAGCCATGAAGGTGATTGAAGTTAAGGGCCTCGTAAAGTCATATGGCGACTTCACCGCCGTTGCTGGCATCGATTTAACGATCGAGGCAGGTGAGATCTTTGCTCTGCTGGGCCCAAATGGCGCTGGCAAGACCACGACCGTTGAAATTCTGGCGGGCTTTCGATCAGCAGATAGTGGCTTGGTTAGCGTGCTGGGGTTTGACCCAGCCACTAAGGGTGATGCTGGCCGCGCTTGGCGTAATCGCATCGGCATTGTTCTGCAGACCGCCTCTGATGCTGGCTCATTTAAGGTGCGCGAAATTGTTAAACATTTCAGTAATTTCTACGCCAACCCGCGCGATGTTGATCAAGTAATTGAGGCAGTTGGGCTTAGCGCAAAACGTGATTCATTAGTCCTTGAACTATCAGGCGGGCAACGGCGCCGCCTTGATGTAGCACTTGGAATTATTGGCAGCCCCGAACTCTTATTTCTCGATGAGCCAACCACTGGCTTTGACCCCGAAGCACGACGCGCATTTTGGTCGTTGATTCGTGATTTAAAAGCTGGCGGCACCACAATTCTATTAACTACTCACTACCTTGATGAAGCCGAAGAGTTAGCCGATCGCGTTGCGGTAATTACCGCTGGCAAAATTATTGAGGTATCAACTCCCGCGCTCCTTGGTGGTCGCAGCACTGCAAAGGCCACGGTTTCCTGGATGGGGCCAGCCGGAATTCAATCTGAAGAGAGCGATAATCCAACTGCAGTTGTTGCGAAGTTAGCTGCGCAATTTGGTGGCGAAATTCCTGAGTTAACAATTACTCGCCCATCGCTCGAAGACATTTACTTAAAGATGATTGGTGGCCAACATGAATAAAGTTCCGGGCACCTTAAAACTTGGCTTACTTCGAGGCCAGATGGAGATTATTCAATTCTCTCGCCAGAAAGAAGCTGTAGTTTTCACCATATTTTTCCCAGTAATTTTATTGGCGATCTTTGGCAGCGTATTTAAAGATTCCCTTGATTCAGCGACAGGCGTGACCTTTAGCCAGTATTTTGTAGCGGGAATGATCGCATCAGGTTTAGTTAATACTGGCTTTCAGAATATCGCGATTAATATTCCAATCGAACGTGACATGGGTGCTATCAAACGACTTCGTGGCACACCACTACCAATTACTAGTTACTTCATAGGTAAAGCTATTTCAGTCTTTGCCAGCATGGTGGTACAGGTTCTTATCTTGCTTGCAATTGGTGTTGCATTCTTTGGTTTAAATATGCCAACCGAACCAAGTAAATGGTTAACTTTTACTTGGTTACTGGTGCTTGGCACCGCCAGCTCGACTGCTCTAGGTGTGGCATTTTCATCAGTGCCAAAAAATGGCCGTGGTGCGGCGGCGATAGTTTCGCCAGTAGTAATTATTTTGCAATTCTTCAGCGGTGTTTTCTTTGTCTTCACCCAACTACCTGGCTGGATGCAGCAAGTTGCTGCAATCTTCCCGCTCAAATGGCTAACCCAAGGCATGCGTAGCGTCTTCTTGCCCGATTCTTTTGCAGCTCAAGAAGTTGCCCAGAGTTGGGAAAGTGGTCGCACTGCGATAATTCTTTTAATTTGGCTGATTGCCGGTCTCTTCTTGGCAGTCAAGACTTTCCGCTGGGAGACCAAGTGAAGCGCCTTGGTCTAAGACTGTCACCAATACTGCTAATACTTCCATTACTGCTAGTGGTGAACTCACTAGGGCTAAGCGGAGCAAGTGCGGCTTCAAAAGTTAAACCCTCGCCTTCGCCAAAGTGGCCACCGGTTGGCTTTACAGTCAAAGGTGAGATTTATGCAAAAGTACCAACCGTTAAAGAGTTAGTTGGCATTGCTTCAAACAGTAAAGTCATTACTGAGCAGTTAGCGCAAAAAGTTGATGGCGTTCTGATCTGTCAGAAATACTCCTGTGGAGCGATAACCGTGGCTTCTACAAATGGTTGTGAATGGTGGGAAGTTAGATCAAAAGTACTGGGTCCAAAGCATTTGGCCGATAGAACGATTACGACTCATGGCACAATTCGAACCACAACTACCGGAACCGCAAAAAAGGTCTATAAAACAATACTTTTAATTAGCTCAGAAGATATTGAGCGGGGAAATAAAATTTCCAACATAAACGTGATTTGCCACCATTCGCCCGCAACTGAGAAGTTGAAAACTAACGTCTACACGCCAATTGAAAATTAGCGATTAGCTCCGGGCACCCAAAGTTCATCGCCCTGCTCTTTATTTGAAATGCGAGCAAGCACGAAGAGCAAGTCTGATAGCCGATTTAAATACTTTGCCGCTAGCGGATTAACGCCGCCGCCGAAAGCATGAATGGCAGCCCAAGTGCAACGCTCAGCGCGACGAGCAACAGTTCGCGCCACATGCAAATTTGCAGCAGCCAAAGTTCCAGAAGGCAACACAAACGAACGAAGAGGTTCTAGTTGCTCATTGAAAGCGTCGATCTGTGCTTCCAAAAAAGTAATCTGTGATTCCAAAACTCGCAGCGGTTCAATCTTTGGTTCATCAACAACTGGGGTACAGAGATCTGCGCCCACATCGAAAAGATCGTTTTGAATACGAATCAATAGCGGCTTTAATTCAGCTGGCAATGATTCAGCACAAAGAGCAACACCGATTGCCGAGTTAGCTTCATCTACCGTGGCATATGCCTCAAGTCGCGGATCATTCTTCGAGGTACGGCTCATATCGCCGAGTGAAGTAGTTCCGTCATCGCCAGTTTTTGTGTAGATCCGCGTCAAATTAACCATGGGTAGAGCCTAATCGGACAGATAAGATACGACCACTCGAGAAACTAGCTATTCAACCAAACTAAAATGGGGGCATCGCCGTGGCTGCTGTAGACCGCTTTCGCGTAGTTGGCGGCGCTCGCCTGGCCGGCGAAGTTAGCGTTAGCGGGGCTAAAAACTCAGCCCTAAAACTAATGGCGGCTTCACTCTTAGCGGCCGGCAAAACCACAATTCGTAATGTCCCTGATATTGCAGACGTCGACATCATGGCTGATCTGCTTACCCGCTTGGGTTGCACTGTTGTACGTGGCGCAGATTTAGTAACTATTCATGTGCCAGAAGTTCCGGGACATCGCGCTGATTACGATTTAGTGCGCAAGATGCGTGCTTCAATTAACGTGCTTGGGCCACTTGTTGCTCGAGTTGGCCAAGCCGAAGTCGCACTTCCTGGCGGAGATGCGATTGGTTCACGCGGATTAGATTTTCATATTCGTGGTCTTGAATCCCTTGGCGCTAGAGCCCACAATGAACATGGTTATGTAATTGCTGAGGCACCTAATGGCTTAACGGGTGCCGAAATTGTTTTAGATTTTCCAAGCGTTGGCGCAACTGAGAATCTAATGACTGCTGCAGTGCTAGCTAAAGGTGTAACCACAATTGATAACGCAGCCCGCGAACCAGATCTAGTTGATCTCGGAAATTTCCTAATCAGCATGGGTGCCAAAATCGAAGGCTTGGGCACACCACTAATCACAATTACTGGTGTTGAGAAAATGCATCCAACTGATCACGCCACTATTGCCGATCGCATTGTGACTGGTACTTGGGCTTTTGCTGCTGCTATGACCCAAGGCGACATCACCATTAACGGGGCACGTGCTCAAGATTTAGAAATCCCACTTGAGAAGTTAACTGCTGCTGGCGCGATAGTTACCTCAAATGAGAATTCAATCCGAGTGCGTATGGATTCTCGGCCAAAGGCAATTGATGTTTCAACTCTTCCCTACCCAGGTTTTCCAACTGATTTACAGCCGATGGTAATTACCTTAAATGCCATTGCCTCTGGCGATGCGATCGTGACTGAGAATGTGTTCGAAGGTCGCTTTATGTTCGTAAATGAATTGATCAGATTAGGCGCGCAAATCACCATCGATGGCCACCATGCAGCAATAACTGGGGTCGAAAAGCTCTCTAGCGCACCTGTTGTAGCAACTGATATTCGGGCTGGCGCGGGCCTAGTTTTGGCTGGTTTGGTTAGCGATGGCATAACTTTTGTCGAAGATGGCTATCACATCGATCGCGGATACCCAGATTTTGCTAAGCAATTACGCGCACTCGGCGCCGACGTAACTCGCGAACTTCAAATCTAGCTAACTCAGCTAGCTACGTTGCAATAAAAAAAACTCCCGGCAGCTAACCACCGGGAGTTTTTTAGTTACTGCTTAATTCAATTAACCAACTGACTCCGTCAAGATCGAAACTCGATCATTTGAGACAGATAAGAACCCACCATGAACATTAAAACTTTGAGTGGTTCCATCGGCAACTTT
>JBILXJ010000057.1:0-6107 GCA_044378655.1 Candidatus Planktophila sp.
GAGATAGTGGTTAGATCAAAAGAGACCTGGGAACACCTCCTCGGAAACTTCAGCGAATCCCTTTTCGCGATCGCTTAGGTATTGGTTCCAAGAAGTTGAATCCCAGATTTCAACGCGAGTATTTGCGCCAATAACAACGCAGTCGCGATCAAGGCCGGCATATGTACGAAGTGCTTGCGGAATAGTTATGCGACCTTGACGATCAGGAATTTCATCGTGAGCGCCAGCAAACATCACGCGCATGTAGTCACGAGCACCTTTAACAGTTACTGGTGCTTGACGAAGTTGTTCAGTAAGAGTTGCAAATTCAGCTGATGGAAATACATAAAGACAACGCTCTTGACCTTTAGTAATTACTAGGCCGGCAGAAAGATCTTCGCGGAACTTGGCAGGAAGGATTAAGCGGCCCTTTTCATCAAGGCGAGGCTCGTGAGTGCCAAGAAACATGAGCTCCCCCTTCCCCAAGGTTTGAATGCTCTAGTTCCCCACTTTACTCCCTTTTCCTCCATTTGCAACCACCTTTCGCCACTTATTTCCCAAATCCCCCCTTTTTATGGGCAGCTTCCTCCACTAGTTTTTTACATAAAAAAAGACCCCCGAATGGGGGCCTGACTAGCTATTCGAAATTAAAGACTACTCAAGTGGATCGCGACCGCGTTCATCCCAACGATTATCCATACGCTCTTTAAAGCCCTTTTTAGCTGGTTTTACTGGCCGTTGCCCTTTAGCAATTGCTTCAACTTTTCCTTTAAGACCTGCGGCAAGAATCGATAAACCAGTTAGGCAGATCAAAAATCCAACCCAACTAATTGGGTAGATCTTGCTAAATAGACCACCAAAAACTGCGCCAAAACCAGCAAAAAATAGGATCACCGCTAAACCTAAATTGCGGCGGCTAGCTTTTGTAGGTGCTCCGGTTAGCGCTGAAACTAGGCGTGGATCATCAGCCAAGAGGGCTTTTTCCATCTGGGCCAGTAGCTTCTCTTCACGCTCGGAAAGTGGCATAAGGCCACAATAGAACATGTGCGCCTTACTCGCTACTTTTTTCGCCCTCTGACTCCTTTGGATCTGCTGAGGATTTCCTAATCAGCCGCCCAGGCCGCACGCTGCCCCCGCCAAAGCGCAATTTGGCCCGATCAATAGCCGAATCAGCCTCTCGCCAGCCTTTCTCGCGGGCGCCAAGTAATAACTGCTCAGGGGCTGCCTCGCTCAAATTATCAAGTGAGATGCCGACTAGGCGTAAGCGAGCTCGGTCAAGGTTAAGCGCTAAGAAAAGCGATTTAGCAATTTCATAAATTTCATGAGTGCTATCTATTGGCAGCGGCAAAGTTTTCGAACGCGAGATTGTTGAGAAATCAGCGAAGCGAACTTTGATCGAAATTGTTTTGGCATAGTAATTGTTTTCACGTAATCGGGCTGCAGCTTTTTCAGTAAGACGTAAGAACTCTTGCAGAATCTCTTCGGGGTCATCAATATCTTGCGCAAAAGTTTCGGCTGCCGAAATGCTTTTATCTGGTTCATTCGGTGTTACGTCACGATAATCGCGGCCCCAAGCTAATTCGTATAGCGAAGCACCGCTTGCTTGGCCAAGTGCGCGAATTAATGTGGCCCGTGGCAGATTGGCAATGTCAGCAACGGTGCGCAAACCTAGCCGTTCAAGGGTTTCAGCTGTCTTTGGCCCGACTCCCCAAATTGCATTTACCGGAAGTGGATGTAGAAAATTTAGAATTCGATCAGCCGGAATTTCTAGAATGCCATTTGGTTTGCAATGTCCAGATGCTAATTTGGCAATGAACTTTGAAGGCGCAATGCCCACCGAGCAAGTAATACCTTCGCTGGCTTCAACTTGTCGTCTAATTTCAACTGCAATCTCGCGGCCGGTACCAAGTAGTTTGCGAGCACCTGTTACATCAAGAAAAGCTTCATCGAGTGAGATTGGTTCGACTAGTGGCGTGAATGAATCGAAGATCTCCATGACTTTTGCTGAGACTTCAGAGTATCGCTGATGATCTGGAGTAACGAAAATTGCATGTGGTGCCATTCGCTTTGCCCGACCAACTGGCATGGCGGCGCGTATTCCATATTTACGAGCTGCGTAATTTGCCGACAACACAACACCGCGAGCCCCTGCCCCAACTACAACAGCCTTACCGCGTAGTGATGGGTCATCTCGTTCGGCAACTGAGGCATAGAAAGCATCCATATCAACATGCAGAATCGTCGCCGTTGCCTCTGGCTCGCTGCTCATATCGCCACCTTATTAGATAACCATTGGCTATAGACATCAGATAGCGACCAAGCAGCATCGGCGCGTAGCGATACTCCCCTAGCACCAGTGCGGCGAACTTCGCCCCGCACTAATAACAATTGCGCGTTATAAAGCGTGCTGGCGTAATCAGTTTGGGCATCTGGAAAGAAGGTGGCATCGCTACAGCCATAACCATCATCTAAAGTTAAGAAAATTACTCGTTTACCTGATCGAACTGGTGGTGTCTGTAAAGTTACTTTGACACCAGCAACCAAGATTGAAGTTCGGGAGCGCTGCTTTAAAAGTTCAGATGAACGCACTGCGCCAATTGCATTTAAGAATTCGCCGTAGAACTCGATCATATGATGCGTTATATCCATACCGAGGCGCTCTACCTCGTGTTGCACTTTTTCACTCTCGCGCAGTTCAGGCAGACCACTTGGAATTAGCGCAGGGGGTGCAAACCCGAAAGTTAATTGCGAACCAGAGATTGCTTGTACTGGCCCTTGTTGCAAATCACTTAAGTGCAATAAGAGATCGCGTCGATTTAAATCGGTGCTAGCCAAATTATGTATCGCATCGAAAGCCCCAGTGAGAATTAGTGATTCAATCGTTGGTACTGCTGCCCCAGAACGACGGAAGAAATCAGCTAGATCGACATATGGCCGGGCAGCAATAATGCTTTGAATTTCACGATCGCTGATGCCACTAACTGTCGATAGTGAAATGCGGATTGCACTGCCATTATCTTCAACTCGATAAACCCGATCAGAGTAATTAATATCAAGAGGCGCGATCGTTAAACCTAATTGGCGCACCTCATCGAGAATTAACCGCTTCGGATACATGCCTGGGTCATGGGTTAAAACACCAGCTAAGAAAGCTGCTGGGTAATGAGTTTTCAACCAAGCCGATTGATAGGTGGGCAGCGCAAAGGCTGCGGCATGTGCTTTACAAAAACCAAAGGATGCAAAAGCGCGCAAAACTTCCCACACCTCATTTATTACCGGCAGCTCAAAACCAGCCTCGGTGGCAGCCGGAAAGAACCAATCACAGACTTCTTGCTGGCCATCGCGATCGCCAAGTGCGCGCCGTTTTTCGTCGGCTTGGGCCAGCGAGACACCAGCCATTTCAGCAATGATGCGGATTACTTGCTCGTGAAAGACCACCACGCCTTCGGTTTCAGCCAAAATATCGTGCAACCTTGGATGAATTAATTTAGCTGGCGACCAACCATGCCGCGCCTTTAGAAATGGCGTGATCATGTCGCTTTTAACTGGCCCTGGGCGAAAGAGTGAGATCTCAATAATTAAATCGTTAAAGGTATTTGGTTCGAGTTTGCCGACTAGTTCGCGCTGCCCTGGGCTTTCAATTTGAAATATCCCGAGTGTCTTAGTCGATTTAATCAGTTCGAAAGTTTGATCATCAGCTAACGAGACTGCGTCGATATCAATATTTTTAGCTTCAGTGCGTTCGATCTCAGAGAGGGCAAAAGAAATGCTTGATTGCATGCGCACACCCAAAATATCTAACTTCAATAGCCCAACTGCTTCGACATCATCTTTATCAAATTCGACCATCGGATAACCACCAGCATTTAGCGTTAGTGGTGCCCGATCTAGCAAACCACCATCGGATAACACAACGGCGCATGGGTGCATTGCTAAGTGGCGCGGCAAGCCATCGAGGCGCTCGGCTAAAGAAATAGTCATGGCGGTAAGAGGTGCGGATAAATTTAAACTTTTCAACTCAGGCAAATTTGCCAGCGCTTGGGAAATATGGCGCGCTCGCACATGGGGTAAAGATTTCGCAATTAGATCAATCTCGCCGAGTGACATTCCCATGGCAGCGCCGGTATCGCGAATGGCATGTCGAGCCCGATAGGTATCAACCATTGCCACAGTTGCGCAACGCGATTTATTGCCAGGTTTACTCCAGTCACTATCGCCATAACGTTTAAAAACTAAATCATAAATTTCAAGTCTGCGATCAGATTCCACATCGATATCAATATCTGGTAACGCCCGGCGAAGCGGCGAACAGAAACGCTCCATCAGTAAACCGTGGGTCATTGGCTCAACCCCTGAAATGCCAAGCAAATGACAGATCAAGGAGCCGGCACCTGAACCACGAGCTGCAACTCGGATCGAACGTTCGCGCGCCATATCGGTAATGTCGGCAACGGTTAAAAAGTATGACTCGTAACCAAGCGTTGCCACAGTTGCTAGCTCGTCATCTAGCCGCTGTTTTGCTTTAGTAATCGTGGCGCTATCGCGATATCGCCAGTTCAAACCGCTTTCACAACGGCTACGCAATAACGTGCGCATCTCTTGTTGGTTAGCTGCGCCAACCACGTGAGCTTCAGGTAAATGAATACCGCCTAACCCAATATCTCGCGTTGGCGAAAGCAATGCACGTTCGGCCCACTTGCGAGTGGTCTTTAGTAAGTAACGTGGCGTTCGCTCGCCCGCAGCTAACGCAATTTCAGCAGCCAGAGCTGCCATCGCATCAGTTGATTTTAGAAACGCTTCGGCATTACGTCGTTCGACATGACGTGGATGCAGTGGCACTAACTGTCTGGCGGCATCGAGAATGTCAGCAATTGGGCCATCTTCACGATCGCGCATTCGTACCGCGTTTGTTAGCACTGCATCAAGATCATGATCGCGCGCGAAGATTAATGAACGGGCTGCATGTGGTGTCGATCGTGGGCCACTACCAGCAACTAAATGCGAAACAATTTCAATTGCATGATCGCCAAAGAGATCGCGAGTTTTATTAAAAACTTCAATTGCTAAATCAGGTCGCTTATCAGCGATGGCATAACTAACTGGAGATTCGGGGCCATGTAGAACTTGTAAACCTAAGCTGTATTCATTAAATCGTTCGAGTAGCTCTAAGGTAATTATTGGGTTGCGATCAACTGCAGTTAAATTCAAACTAGTCATAAACCGACAGAGTGATCGCCAACCACCATCGCCATTTGCCAAAAGAGTTAGTCGCGGTAACTTCTTACCAACAAAGCCAGGCAACTTAATTGCCAAATCAACACCAATGATCGGTGCGATTCCTTCGGCTACACAGCTTTGCGCAAAACGAATTGCACCGGCCAAACCATCGCGGTCAGTTATTGCTAGCGCGGGCATATTAAATTCGCGCGCACGAGCAACTAAATCAGCAGGTTGCGTTGTGCCGTACTTAAGTGAGTACGCGCTAGCAACGTGTAGATGGATAAAACTCATAGATGACTCATATAGGTAAGCGCAGCTAAACGCTACGAATAATCCATTGCCCCGAGATCTCATCGCGTTCTAGTTCGAAGGTAGTTAGCGCCCCAATCGGTGCTGCCTCAACGCGCCAAAGTGCACGAGCTTGATCATCAGGGCGATAGATGCCATCGCTAATGCGATTCCACCAACCGCCTGCTTCGCACCATCTAGTAAGCACTGCGTGAATTCGAAAGCGTCGACCACGATAGGTAAATTCAATTGGCGTTGCTGCGCCATCGGTCATTACTTCTGGGCCGGCGACGACGATGGGTGCGGTATTGGCTGACATTTTCTTAGTGCTCCTGCTTTTCCTGTGGATATTCGAACAGATGTTCGAAAAGTACCCCTAGTCACTGACAGAGGCAAGTGGCTTTGAAAGCGGCAAGTGGCTTTGAAAGCGGCAAGTGGCCTTTCAAGCCCAACACACCCCAAAATAGTTTAACTTTCAACTACTTTTGCTCTACGCTAGCCAAGTAAGCAACACACTCAAGCCCAACCGCCAAACCAAATAACCCAAATAAGTAAGAAGGAGTCCCATGGACGTAGTACTAGTAATCGGCCGCATACTTTTCGCGCTGCTCTTCATCAAC
>JBILXJ010000058.1:0-6031 GCA_044378655.1 Candidatus Planktophila sp.
GAACTTCGAGCAAGCTGGCGCAGATGTAATTTTCCCAGTTGCCGGTGGTCTTGGTGGAGCAACTGCTCAGAACTCAATGGATGGCGGAAAGTCAGTAACTATCTGGGTTGATACCGATGGTTTTGTATCTGCTTCTAAGTACCGTTCAGTGCTTCTAACTTCAGTTATGAAGGGTCTGGGCGAGTCTGTTTACTCAGTTATTGATGAAGTAAACCGTGGCAAGTTCACAAACAAGGCATATGTCGGAACACTAGCTAACAAGGGAACACGCCTAGCGTCATTCCACGACTTAGCATCATCTGTTCCTTCAACACTTGCTAAGGAAATTGCAGCAATTCAGAAGAAGATCATTGCTGGTTCAATCAAGGTTGACTAAGCAATAACTTAATTAATAGCGGCGCAGTGAGAAATCACTGCGCCGCTATTTTTTTGTAGTTTTATAGCGTAGATTTACGCCATGTCTTTGGAGCTGCGCGGAATCACTAAGCAATTCGGCTCACTTGTTGCCAATGATGATATTAATTTCAAAGTTGAAGCCGGCGAGATTCACGCCATCTTGGGCGAAAACGGTGCTGGTAAATCGACTTTAATGAATATTGTTTATGGGCTGCTCTCACCAGATAAAGGTCAGATTCTAGTTGATGGCCAAGAAATTAAAATCAATAGTCCGCTAGATGCACTCGCTGCAGGTATCGGAATGGTTCACCAACACTTTATGTTGATTCCAGTTTTCACAGTTGCCGAAAATATTGTGTTGGGGCATGAGAAAACAAATCGTGTCGGTTTACTTGATTTGGCCACAGCGCGACAAGAGATTATTCGAGTCTCGAAAGAATTTAATTTCGAAGTTGACCCAGATGCACTAATTGAAGATTTGCCTGTTGGTATTCAGCAGCGAGTTGAAATTATCCGCGCCCTTATCTATAACTCAAAGATTCTGATTTTGGATGAACCAACTGCGGTATTAACACCACAAGAAACTGATGAGCTCCTAGCAAATATGAAGAAACTTCGTGATTCTGGCCGTTCAATTGTTTTTATCACTCACAAGTTGCGCGAAGTAAAAGCAGTTGCCGATCGCATCTCAATCATTCGCCGCGGCAAAGTTGTTGGAACTGTTGAACCAACCGCGAGCCAAGAAGAGATGGCTTCTCTGATGGTCGGCCGTCCAGTTGACTTAACGGTCAATAAAGCCGACGGTAAAGCAGGAAAGACGATTCTGGAAATGGTTGACTTAAACGTGCTCGACCCTTCTGGTCGCGCTCTAGCTAGCAAGATCAATTTAACCGTTTCTGCTGGTGAAGTTGTGGCTGTAGCTGGTGTGCAAGGAAATGGCCAAAGCGAATTAGCTGAAGCAATTATTGGGTTGCGAGAGCACCTAACTGGTTCGATCAAGCTTTCCGGCAACGAATTAATCGGCCGCTCAGTTGATCAATGTCTAAAGGCTGGAATTGCTTATGTGCCCGAATCGCGCGAACTAGATGGCTTGATTTCATCTTTCTCAATTACCGAGAATTTGATTCTAGATACCCATGGTGAAGCACCATATTCAAAGGGCATCTTCTATAAGCCTGCCATGGCGCAGCAGGTAGCCCTTGAGCGAATTAAGGAATTCGACATTCGGGCTCAAAGTGCCAGTGACCCAGCATCATCACTATCTGGTGGAAACAAGCAGAAAGTAGTTCTGGCTCGCGAACTTTCGCGTCCAGTTGAATTAGTAGTGGTCTGCCAACCAACCCGTGGTCTTGATGTTGGTTCAATTGAATTCGTGCACCAACGTCTGATTTCAGAGCGTGATTCTGGCCGCGCAGTTCTTCTCTTTAGTACTGAGCTTGATGAAGTTTTCGCACTAGCTGATCGCATAGCAATTATGTATCGCGGCGAAATCATTGCGATTCTTCCAGCCACCGCGTCGCGCGAAGAAGTGGGTCTATATATGGCTGGCATAGATCCAGCTAAAGCTAAAGGCGGTGCAGCATGATAAAGAAGATTTTCGACAAAACCAGACTTCCGCTCTTTGCATTTCTACTTGCGCTCTTTGTCGGTGGATTAGTTATTGGCTTTACCGAAAATAAGGTGTTGGCCAAAATTTCATCACCAATTGAATTTTTAAAGATTCTCGGTAGCACAGTTGGAAATGCCTACTTAGCTCTCTTCCAAGGCGCGATCTATGATCCAAACTTGGCTGAAGGTAAGAGTTTCATGGCTGGCTTCTATCCGCTAAGTGAAACTATGGTTACTAGCGCGCCATTGATTCTCTGTGGCCTCTCAGTTGCCTTAGCATTTAAGTCGGGGCTCTTTAACATCGGCGCACAAGGTCAATTTATTTTCGGCGCGGTAGGTGCCTCATACATTGGTTTTAAATTCGAAATGCCAATGGTGATGCATATTCTCGTGGCAACTCTTGCCGGCGTTATCTTGGCTGCGCTTTGGGGCGGCATCGTTGGGTTGCTTAAAGCAAAGACTGGTGCACATGAAGTAATTGTGACCATTATGCTGAATTACATTGCCGCAAAGTTCTTACTCTTCCTCTTAAGTACTAAATATTTCTTGCGACCAGGGCGCCTAGATCCGATTGCGCCACCAGTAAAGGAGAGCGCAAAGTTGCCTGGCCTCTTTGGGGTCGATTACCGCGTAAATATTGGCATTTTCATCGCACTGGCTGCTGCTTTATTTATCTGGTGGTTGTTAAACCGCAGCATTATTGGCTTTAGATTCCGCGCCGTGGGTGCGAATTCGAGTGCCGCACGAACCGCAGGTATCTCAGTTTCAGCGGCAATGATCGCCACTATGGCGATCTCTGGCGCACTTGCCGGCATGGGTGGCGCTATTCATACCTTAGGAAATCAATACGAGTTAACTGACACAGTTGCGGCATCCTTTGGCTTTGATGCAATTACCGTTGCCCTGCTTGGTCGCGGAACACCACTCGGCGTTGTTCTAGCTTCCTTCTTATTTGCAGGCCTTCGTGTTGGTGGGCAAACTATGCAAGCAAATGTCGGCGTACCAGTTGAAATCGTGTTGGTAATCCAAGCGCTGGTCGTTCTCTTTATCGCAGCTCCAGATCTAGTAAAGCGAATCTTCAGATTGCGAAATCTGCAAGAAGCATCGGCAATGGCATCTAAGGGATGGAACGGGTAATGGCGAGCCAATCAACAATTTCCCGCGAAGCCAAGCGCAAGTTAAATGGCATTTATGCCATGGCGATCGCAAGTATTTTCTCGCTCGTAGTTTTCGCTTACCTGCCTAAAGTTAGTGGCGATGTAACTTACAGCTTTGTTTTGGATGAAGAGTGGGTGCTTATCCGCCAATGGGTTATTGATTCTAGAGTTGGCGCATATGGGTTCTCTGCACTCTCTGTTTTGTTTACAGCGCTGGCATATTATCTATTCCGAAAAGGAAAGAAACATGGCTTAGCCATTTTTGGTTTTTCCATCGGTTTGTTTATGGCATTTCTTTGTTGGGCATCTGCCGGTGACTTTGTCCCATTTACTGGACTTCTTCAAGGTGGATTAATTCTTGCAGTACCTTTAATTTACGGCTCTCTCGCCGGATTAGTCTGCGAGCGTTCAGGCGTGATTAATATTGCTATCGAAGGTCAGTTATTGGGTAGCGCTTTTATCGCCGGCATAGTCGGAAGTTTGCTCCAAAATGCTTGGTACGGATTATTGATTGGGCCGTTTGCTGGAGCGCTAATTTCAGTGCTCTTGGCAGTCTTTGCCATTAAGTACCGCATTGATCAAGTAATTCTGGGCTTCGTGATCAACGTATTAATCATTGGCTTAACGAGTTTTGCGGCCCAACGATTCTTAACTCAGGATGCTGATAAATGGAATAGCTCACCTATTTTAAAACCAATTGATATTCCAATTCTTTCCAAGCTACCAATAATTGGCCCGATGTTCTTCTCCCAAACAATTATTATCTACCTGCTTTACGTAATTCTGGTGGTTACTCAGATTGCGCTCTTTAAGAGCAAGTGGGGACTTCGCATGCGTTCAGTTGGCGAGCTGCCAGTTGCCGCCGAGAGCGTTGGCATTGATGTAAACAAAGTTCGCTTCCGTAATGTAATTCTTGCTGGTGCAATTGCTGGCTTTGGCGGCGCTTACTTCACGGTCGGTTCAGTTGGTTCCTTTAGCCGCGAGATGACTGCGGGTATGGGCTTTATTGCTCTCGCTGCACTCATCTTTGGTCGCTGGACACCACTTGGTGCGCTCTCAGCCGCATTGGTTTTCGGATTCGCTGATCAGTTACGAAGCGTGCTTTCGATTGCGGGCACACCGATTCCTTCTGCATTCATGATGATGGTTCCTTACGTCGCAACCATCATTGCAGTCTCTGGTTTCGTGGGCCGAGTGCGCGCACCTGCGGCTGATGGAATTCCATATCAGCGCGGTGGTTCTCGCTAATGCCTGAAGTTGATTGGCAGCTGCTCGAAAAAACTGCGATTGCTGCAATGGAGACTGCCTACGCTCCATATTCCAAGTTTCCAGTCGGCGTAGCTGCGCTGGTCGATGATGGTCGCATAATTTCTGGTTGCAATGTTGAGAATGCTTCATATGGCTTAACGCTTTGCGCCGAATGTGGTTTGGTCTCAAATTTGATTCTTTCTGGCGGCGGACGTTTAGTAGCCTTTATCTGCGTGGACTTAAATCGGAATTACTTAATGCCATGTGGTCGCTGTCGTCAGCTGCTACAAGAGCATGGTGGTAGCAAGTTGGCGATGATGACCGACCAAGGCATTAAGCCGCTTGCTGAACTATTACCTTGGGCGTTTGGCCCAGAAGAGATGGAAAAACGCCTTGATTGAACCTTTTGCCGCCGTTGAAATTATTTCAGCTAAGCGCGATCGCAATGAGTTAACCGATACGCAAATTGATTGGGTAATTTCGGCATATACCCGCGGGGTAGTAGCTGATGAACAAATGTCAGCGCTATTGATGGCGATTCTGTTAAACGGCATGAATTCTCGCGAAATTTCGCGCTGGACAAATGCCATGATCAATAGCGGCGAACGCATGAATTGGTCGAAGCTAGATCGACCAACTGCAGATAAACATTCAACTGGTGGTGTGGGCGACAAGATAACTTTGCCGCTGGCACCTCTCGTTGCAGCATGTGGCGGCGCAGTTCCACAACTTTCAGGTCGTGGCCTTGGCCATACTGGTGGCACGTTAGATAAGCTCGAATCAATTCCGGGTTGGCGGGCTGAATTAAGCAATGATGAAATGCTTAAAGTATTACAAGATTGCGGTGCTGTAATTTGTGCAGCTGGTGCAGGTTTAGCGCCAGCAGATAAGAAACTTTATGCTTTGCGCGATGTAACAGCGACAGTTGAAGCTATTCCGTTGATTGCATCATCAATCATGAGTAAGAAGATTGCCGAAGGCACATCAGCTTTAGTGCTAGATGTTAAAACCGGTAGTGGTGCGTTTATGAGTGATCCAAAAAAAGCGGCCGAACTTGCCCGCACTATGGTTGCACTCGGTACTGCAGCTGGGGTTAATACTCGTGCACTAGTTACTGCGATGGATGTTCCGCTTGGCTTGACTGCCGGAAACGCACTTGAAGTTCGCGAATCAGTTGAAGTTTTAGCTGGCGGTGGCCCTGCCGATGTAGTTGAACTTACAATTTTGTTGGCTCGCGAAATGATTGATGCGGCTGGCATAGTTGGTAAAGACCCAGCCGATGCACTGCGCGATGGCAGCGCAATGGATCATTGGCGCCGCATGATTAGCGCGCAAGGTGGCAATCCAGATGCAGCGTTGCCAGTGGCAAAAGAGAGTCATCAGATACTGGCAACTAAAAGCGGCACCATGACTGCTATGGATGCGATGAAAGTTGGCGTTGCTGCTTGGCGGTTAGGTGCTGGCCGCTCGCGCCAAGGCGAAAAGGTGCAAGCAAGCGCCGGTGTCGAGTTACATGCCAAGCCAGGGGATTACGTGAAACAAGGTGCCCCAATCATGACGCTATTCACCGATGAACCAGCTCGCTTTGAGCGCGCGTTAGAGGCTCTAGTAGGTGCTGTCAT
>JBILXJ010000059.1:0-6015 GCA_044378655.1 Candidatus Planktophila sp.
AGTCATACGCCGCATGCTCGCGTTCAGTGGTCATTAACTTAGTTTATCGGGCTTTAGCCCCAAGTAATGCCAGTGAGTTCTTCGCTTACCGCCCATAAATTGGCCGCTAATTCCTGGTCATACGCGATGCCAGCGGCGCGAGTTAGCTTTGGGAAACCTCGCATTTCCATGAAGCCATCGGGGCCAATATATGTTGAACCAGCTAATGGTGAATGTGTCGCTGCACAAAGTGTTGGAAGTGCACCGCGGCTTGCACTTTGTGCGATTAGCGCGTTGGCGGCAGCAGTTATTCGAGCTTCGGCACTAGCACCGCGCATTGCTGGGCTGACACTTTGTAGATTGGTATTGCTGTAACCCGGGTGCACGGCGTACGCACTAAAACGCCAATTGTTTTTCATTATGCGACGTTGTAGTTCATTTGTGAAAAGTAAATTCGCTAACTTGCTATCGCCATAAGCGCCCCAAGGTTTGTAAGCACCAACACCTTTAGCCCGTCTTAGGATTTCTTCTTTACTGCCATCGCCAAAGTTTCCTAAGCGATGGGCTTGGCTAGCAACAGAAATAATGCGATCAATCACTTTGGATTGCAATAAACCCGCCAGCGCAAAATGCCCTAAATGATTTGTACCAAGTTGTAACTCAAATCCATCTTTCGTATGCGCAAGTGGAGTCGCCATAACGCCAGCATTTAAAACCAAAACATCAAATTCTTCAGTTACTGACTTAGCAAATTCGCTAATGGATTCGAGAGACGTTAAATCTAATGAGCCAACTGAAATGTTTTTGCTGCCCAGCTCAAGTGCTGTGGCCTCGCCTTTTTGAGCATCGCGAGCGGTAATTGTTACGTGTGCACCCGCGCGAATAAGTTCACGCGCTGCTTCCTTACCGATACCTGATGTGCCACCAGTAATTAAGAATTTTTTACCGGAGAGATCTCCGATGTTTTTGGTATTCCAGCCCTGCGGAATTGTCGGAATAGAACTCACGTGGAGCTGAGGGGACTTGAACCCCTGACCCCCTGCATGCCATGCAGGTGCGCTACCAGCTGCGCCACAGCCCCGAATTACTTTGAGAAGCAGACCCTACCTTATTTATTCAGGTGCTTCCGCTCCAGATTTTTTGGGCTAGAAGGCTCTAATCGGTCGGAATGAGAATGTGTTTGCTTTGTACGCTGTGGACGAGCTGCCATTGTAGAAATCTACTCTGAAGCTATCTTGGTCAGTCCATTCAGATGAAGACCAATAATATCCACGACCAAAGCCGCCAAGCACATCATTCGTCAGTTTGGTACAGCCTGACATTACATAACAATTAAGTTTTAGTAATTCATCTCTTGAAGGAAGGAACCAATCACTCTTTCCGCCACCTTTATATGCATTTGAAATAACTGCAGCGCCCGATGTGCATCCTGCAAGCATTAGTGACGTATTAGCCTTACCGAAACCAATACCAGTTCCCAATGTAGCTTTCAATTTTGCATCCGTTACCGTTCCGGTAAAGAATAAATTATCAACGTTGCACCAAACGGCTTGCTGATCTCCTTTAGTGCCTTTCCACCCATCTGGTGCATATTCTAGATAGCGTCCCCAAGACTGCATGCTTCCTGCGTCATAAAAAACAATTCCTCCGCCGGGGCCTGTATTGCCAAGAGAGCATTTACCGCCAGAGGCACAAGTTGCATTTGCATATCTCTCTGCCGCTTCTTTGGCTTCTTTAGCTGCTAATGCATCTGCTGCAGCTTTCGCGGCGGGATCACCAAAAACTTTTTCGGCAGCTGCTTTCGCATCGGCGGCTGCTTTCTCTGAAGTCGTCATTGCATCAGCAGCTGCTTTCGCGTCTGCTGCAGCTTTGGCATCTGCTGCAGCACGGGCATCAGTTGCAACTTTTGCATCTGAAATAATTTTATCTGCTGCAGCCTTAGCATCCGCAAGTATTTTATCTACGGCGGCTTTAGCGTCTGCTGCAGCTTTGGCATCAGCAATAATTTTATCGGCTGCAGCTTTAGCATCAGCCGCGGCTTTGGCGTCAGCAATAATTTTATCCGCTGCAGCTTTGGCATCGGCGATTAATTTATCCGCGGCAGCTTTTTGATCTACAACAGGTGATTCATTCAGAACAACACTAACGCCGTTATCCCAAAGTAGCTTAGAGCCCAGCTTAAGGCAGGTATATTTTCGTGACCCTACTGTTGCCGTGGCATTTGCCTTTGTGCAGGTAGCGCCAGCTTTAACAATTGGAACACCATTATCCCAAATCAGCTTGGAGCCCAATTTTAAGCAAGTATATTTTTTTGCCCCCACAACTGAAGTGGCTTTGGCTTTGCTACAACTTGCACCAGGTTTTGCTTTTTGAGCCGCGGTCGCTGGCGAGAAAGAAGTAAAGACCATAGCCAAAATTAGTACTGCAAGGGCTGCATTTTTGGATCTAGAACCGGGCACTGTGCGCATGGCTCAATATAAACTTTTTTGGCTTGAAAACAAAGCTTTGGTGCTTAAAAATCACACCTATTCGGGCGAGATCGCTCCAGATTCTTCGCCCAATATTACTTCTGGAATCGACCCCGCATTATGTTCAACTAAATGCCAGCCCCGCGGATTAGTCTGCAAAATCGACCAAGAAGCATTAGATAAGCCACCTACAGCGCCCCAATTAGCCATTGGCAAATTCAGCAACGAACCAAGAACGCAACGTGCGGTGCCGCCATGAGTTGTGACAACTAACAACTGATTATCCAAATCACCTAGCGCGCGTTTGATTGCACTCACTGCGCGGTTTGCAACATCGCTGCGTTTTTCGCCCGTAGTTCCGGCCGGGTTATCTTCGCCATCAATCCAGCGGATAAAGTTCTGCAGATCCTCGGCCCGATTTTCAGCGCCAGTTTTGCCTTCCCAAAGTCCACCATTTGTTTCGCGCAAATCAATATCAATTTCAACCTTTAGATTTGTTAGGTCACCGAGTGCTTGCGCTGTGTCTCGTGCGCGCGAAAGATCGCTAGAGATAATTTTAGTTGGTTGCATTCCGACCAAAATACTTGCAGCATGTTTTGCTTGATACTGCCCCACGGCATTTAACGGAATATCAGAGTGACCCTGGAATCTGTTTACGGTATTCCAATCAGTCTGCCCATGCCGCCATAATAAAACTCGATTAGCCATTTGGAACTCTTACTCTTCGACCGGAATTCGGACATCTAACTTAATTGTTGGGCAATCATTCCAGAGGCGATCTAGCATGTAATAACGGCGAAGATCAGCGCTTTGAATGTGCACAACTAAATCTGAGTAATCCAGCAGAATCCATTCTTCGCCACCTTCGCGACGAACTGGCTTATCTCCAACTTGACGCAACTTCTCTTCGACAAAGTCAGCGATTGCATCTACTTGGCGAACATTTTGACCAGTTACGATCAAGAAGACTTCGCTTAGAACTAATTGGTCAGATAAATCGATGGCGACCATATCGGTGCCGAATTTATCTGCTGCAGCTTGTGCTGCAACTTGAGTTAAGACTTTGACTGAATCACTTGCTGGCATAGAGGCCACGTTCCTTTATATAGGTAACTACTGCAGGTGGCAGCAGATCAAAATCTCCAGCGCGTGCTTGAGTTGCTGAAATATTTAAAGCATCGATATCAAGGGTTGGTGACCCAGGAAAATCGGGGCGATCAATTACTAAAACTTCGACTAACTTTTTAAGCTCATCAGAGCGATGCCACTTATCGATAGCTGCATGAGCATCAGTGCCAAGAATCAAAACGATTTTGTCGTTTGGATAAGTTGCCATTAGCGCTTCAACGGTGTCAATCGTATAGCTAGGTCCACTACGACGAATTTCAATACTATTTACAAAGACCTCATCACCTAAATCAAGTTCAGCAACAGCTAGTTGGCACATCTTCAAACGATCTTCACCCGATGCAACTGGAGCGTTTTCGCGCAGCCAAGGATCGCCAGCTGGAACCAAAATGATTTGATCAACCACATCACGTTCAAGAAGTTCGGTGATTACATAAAGATGGCCATTATGGATTGGGTCAAAAGTTCCCCCATAAAGGCCAATCCGATTACTGCGACTCAAACTCTAGCTTTTCTAAATTACTTGCCGAGGCGAAGTGTTAAATAAAGAAGAAGTGAGAGAACTCCAAAAGCTAGAACTCCAAAGAAAACCGGAGGTGCTGGTAGTTCGCGAACGATTTCAGATGCAAGGTTGATCATGGGCTGAGCCTACTACGAGCCTGCGAGTAGTTTCTTAAAGGCTGCTTCATCGATAATCGCTACGCCTAACTCTTCAGCTTTGGCCAACTTTGAACCAGGTTCAGCGCCCACCAAAAGATAATTGGTTTTCTTAGAAACTGATGAAGAGGCTTTGCCGCCATGAGCCGTAATGGTTTCGGCAATGCCATCGCGCGTGAAGGATTCCAGCCCGCCAGTAACTACAAAGGTCAGGCCGGCCAAGGTTTGTGGCGCAGTGTTGGTATCTACGAAATGAGCCGTGACACCGGCTGCAGTCCAGCGTTCGACGATGCGTTTGTGCCAATCGACTGCAAACCACTCTGAAATCGCCTCAGCCATAGTTGCGCCAACGCCATCGATGGCCGCAATCTCTTCGACCGAAGCAGTTGCCAATTTTTCTAAAGATCCGAATTCGGTAGCAAGAGCTTGGGCAGAAGTTGGCCCAACATGGCGAATTGATAAAGCCACAATGGTTCGCCACAACGGACGAGTTTTTGCAATTTCGAGAGCGGTCATTAATTTATCAACGTTGGCAGCTTGCTGGCCATCTTTTTTCGTGAAGAAACTCGACTTAACTAATTTAGCTGGGGTTAAGTCAAATAGTTCAGATTCATCTTCGAGAATTTTCTCAGAGAGTAGGGCTGTGGCTGCTTCGTAACCAAGCACATCAATATCTAGTGCTGCGCGTGAAGCTATGTAATAAATTCGCTCTCGTAATTGTGCCGGACAAGATCTAGTGTTCGGGCAACGAATATCTACATCGCCTTCGGTAATTGCCCGAAGTTCACTACCGCAATCTGGACAGTTAGTTGGCATTACAAATGCCCGTTCACTGCCATCTCGGCGCTCTACTACTGGTGCCAAAACTTCAGGAATAACATCGCCAGCTTTACGAATGATTACGGTGTCGCCAATCAAAATGCCTTTGCGAATAACTTCTTGGGCGTTATGTAGCGTTGCATTTGTAACAGTTGAGCCAGCTACTTTGACTGGTTCCATGAAAGCAAATGGTGTTACTCGTCCAGTGCGACCAACGCTGACTTTAATATCAAGTAACTTTGTGGTGACTTCTTCAGGTGGATACTTAAAAGCGATTGCCCACTTAGGTGCGCGCGAGGTAAAACCAAGCTTTTCTTGTGAAGCAATCTCATCAACTTTGATTACAACGCCATCAATTTCATGCTCAACATCGTGACGATGGGCTTCGTAGTAGCCAATAAAATCAGTTACTTCAGCTCGATTTGAGCAGACTTTAAAGCGAGCACTTGTTGGTAGCCCCAGACCTTTTAACAATTCATATGCCTGGCTCTGGGCTGAAAAATCGATGCCGGTTCGTGCGCCAACACCATGCACAACAACATCGAGTGGGCGGCTAGCGGTAACGCGCGGATCTTTTTGACGCAATGAACCTGCAGCGCCGTTTCGTGGATTAGCGAATAGCGGTTTGCCAGCTTCTTCAAGCGCTTCGTTCATCTCATTGAATTGAGCAATTGGAAAGAAAACTTCACCGCGCACTTCGATTAGTTCAGGGACCTTTTTACCACTTAAGTTATGGGGCAGAGATTTAATGGTTTTCACATTTAGAGTTACATCTTCACCGGTTGTGCAATTGCCACGAGTAAGGGCACGAGTTAATTGACCATTTTCAAACTTAAGATTAATCGCCAGACCATCGACCTTGAGTTCGCACAAGTACTGCGGGTTGGCAATCTCTTTCTCAACCCGATCAAACCAGGAACTCAATTCTTCAAGATCAAATACGTTATCAAGACTCATCATCTTT
>JBILXJ010000060.1:0-5809 GCA_044378655.1 Candidatus Planktophila sp.
CTGAGAATCGCAATTAAGCCAGAAATTCGCTCGCCGAACACATTCTCTAATTATTGCTCGAATACTTGGTTATTGGGGGTATCAGTTAAAAATCAAGAAAGTTTTTGGGATCTCAGTTAAAAACTAAGAAAGACGGGCATCAAGCAGAGCGCGCATAGCTTGAAGGTTATTAACTGCTGCGACGCCAAAATCTGCGTATTAACTGCTGCGACGCCAGAATCTGCGTATTAACTGCTGCGACGCCAGCGAATTCCGGCTTCGATAAATTCATCGATTTCGCCGTTTAATACTGCGCTGGTGTTTCCAGTTTCATAATCAGTACGCAAATCTTTAACCATTTGATACGGCGCTAAAACATATGACCGCATTTGATTGCCCCACGAGCCTGAATTATCGCCCTTTAGCGCATTGATTTTCGCCTGCTCTTCTTGGCGACGTCGCTCGAGTAACTTCGATTGCAGAACTGCCATAGCCGTTGCTTTATTCTGAATTTGGGAACGTTCGTTCTGACAAGAAACCACGATGCCAGTTGGAATATGCGTCAATCGAACTGCAGAGTCAGTTGTGTTAACGCCTTGTCCGCCAGGGCCAGATGAACGATAAACATCGACTCGAATTTCTTTCTCATCAATTTCAATTGCATCACTCTGTTCAACTACCGGCACAATTTCAACGCCAGCAAATGAAGTATGGCGACGCGATTGACTATCAAAAGGTGAAATACGAACTAGGCGATGTGTGCCTTGTTCAACTGACAATGTGCCATATGCATAAGGTGAAGAAACTCTAAACGTGGTTGATTTGATTCCCGCTTCTTCAGCATAAGAAGTTTCGAGTACATCGACTTTCAAATTATGGCGTTCGCAATATCGCAAGTACATGCGCATCAGCATTTCAGCCCAGTCAGCAGCTTCAACTCCGCCAGCCTCTGAACGAATCGTGACAAGTGCATCGCGCTCGTCATATTCGCCATTTAACAAAGTCTGAACTTCAAGTTCGCCAATTGCTTTCTTAACTGAATCTAATTCAGCGCCAGCATCAGCCAACGCGCTTTCATCGCTCTCGGCATTAGCTAGCTCGAGCAAAATCGGCATATCTTCAACGCGTCGGCGAAGACCTTCTAAGCGGCCAATTGTTGATTGAACGCGCGATAAGCGACTAGTAACTTTTTGTGCATTTTCTGGGTCATCCCAAAGGTCAGGAACTCCGGCTGCAGCCTCAAGTTCTATTGCAGATGCGCGCAATTTAGGAAGGTCTAACACCTTCTCGATCGAAACCAGAGTTGCATCAATTGCAGCAATCTCTAAGTCGTATTCACGCGCGGCCATGGGCGTAAGTCTAGTGGACGGATAAACCCGCTTAACCCATTGGTAATTAGAAAAAAATGGAAGTAATAACCCAGCCAACCTATTATCTAGAACTTGAAAAGGGGCCTTAATTTCTCAACCAATCATTTAAGTAGGAAGGCACTGGAGAATTTATAAAATTCCAAAGAGCGATAAGACACGCTTCTTAACGCTAGTCGTACCTGCGGATGCTGTTAGTTCAATACTTTCAAAGGAGAAGAGTGAAAGTGATATTGGTAGCCATGCTTTTGCCGATGCGATGATTAAAACTTCAGTGCCATTGCATTGAAAATCGCTAAGTCGAATATCAGTTAGTTCGCGTCGGATCAATTGCCGACTTGAAGCACTTTGATTGCGATTTGTGCTGTTTGCTATGTCCGCCAAAGTTTCATTTGCTCGTTTACTAGCCGCCTCACAATCAATCGGAATTACCGGGCTTGCATCGCTAACCAAGAATGAAAGTGCGGAATGTTTACCTTGATAGTAAGTATCTAGATCCAAAGCATGAGCTGCACTTTGTGCTGCTGACTCAGTTGCCTGTACTAGAGATCTGTGGGCAACGATTATGGATGAGATATCTGTAAGCACAACGGATGAAAGCAGTACGACGGCAAATAGACCAAAAACTAAGACCGAAATTGAGCCTTCTTCATTCTTCAGACGAGCGCGCAACCTAGTTGGACTTAGGTGGAGAATTCTCAACCTTGTTGGACTTAGGTGGCGATTTCTCAACCTGGATACTTTGTTTAACTGTGCTAAATCCAAGGTGAAACGGTCTCTCGCGCTGTGGCAGTACTTACGCGCTTTCCATCTTTACTCTTTAGCGTAATTGTTACTTCTACTTTGTTATCGGGTGAGATGCAGAAGATGCCAGCACAATCGATGGAGAAATGAAGGTCATCTATCCGCTTTGGATCTAGCCCAAGCTCACGAGCACCAGTTTGCATAGTATTTCGGGCATTTATGGTGGCGGTTAAATCATTATTGCTCAGGATGTAAGCACGAACTGTTTCGCGAGCAAGTGTGCGCACGATGAATTCATCATTACTCGCTGTCGCAAAACTAGAGAGAAAGATAATGACGGGCACAAAGAGAGGTAGAGCTAGGGCCACAAACTCAAGCACGGCGCTGCCGCTTTCATCCTTGAGTTTACGAAGCAGCAGAAAAGGCTTGCCTTCGCTTTTCAGTTTTCGCCCAAAACCCATGCAACTACCTTGGAATCTCGATCTCTCGATTGGCTTAAGCACCACTAGCCTTGGTTTTCCAGTATCGAAAAGCCATGAACTTCTGTAACTCGATTTCTGCTGCCTAAGAACGGAACCAGATTAGGCAGGTTTTGATTCCGGGTTGAAACCACTGCCCTTAGGTCATGAGAGGAATCTGCCGAGTTCCAATTAACTACTCGATCGCCGCTCTCAAAGCGGCCAGTGATTGAGCTATGCGTTGCAGAACTTTGGGCATAGGCGGCATCAATATTTCGATTGTTTATAGTTAGAACCAATTGAAATGAAATCAGAAACAAGGTCATCAACGGGATAACAACAAGTGCGCTTTCGACGCTACCTCGTTCGTTCCGAAGCGTTTTTGCAAAATCAGCTAGATCGCGTTTGCGCCGATTTCTGAGAGAGTTACGCTTTCGTTTCTCTAGGAAATGAAGTCGCCAAGCACTACGAAGCCAACGTTTACCTCGCGGCTTAGGTGGAAGCCCGGAAAGCAGCGAAATGACCATTACCGAGCGCCGTTCATACTCAATGGCAGCGAAATGACCATTACCGAATTCCATTCATGGCATCGAGTGAGTTCTTCAAAATAGTTGTTAAACGAGGCGCAGCTATAGTCCAAATGGCTGTAACTAAACCAGTTGTCATCAACACCACCAGAACCCATCCAGGAACATCGCCGCGTTCTTCAGACAGTTTCTTAACAATACGGTTGCGTTGAATTCTGCGACTAGCCTCAATGGCAGTTCTCGTCAGTGCTAGTTCAGCTCGACTTAGAATGTTCATCTTTGTAAATACTGTTTGCTTGGAATCGCTCTGTTCTTCTAGGTGATCTTTCCCGGTTACCTTGCTTTTCATCTTTCCTCTTTTCGGTTGTTTGGCGGATTGCGGTGATTGACGGATTGCGGTTGTTCCCTAATTGGTTTGAAATATTTATTTCTATCAACTCGTCCTCATCTGACGGTCGCTACATAAAGCCATTTAGATTTGATAGCGACGGCCATAGGGCAAAGAGCATTGAGACCGGCAGAATGAGGAAAACAACTGGGATCATCATTGAGATCTCAGCTTTTCCAGCAGCTGCCATAATTTGATTTCGATGTGCGGTGCGTGACTCTTGAGCATGTCGCTGCAGAAGTTCGACAATCGGTGCGCCTCGCAACATCGCGGTGATCATGGCATCGATAAATCTTCGGATAGTTACAGACTTGATTCGGCGCCCCATGGCATCGAGAGCGATATGAAACGGCGCTCCGGCGATTACATCCTTAGTAACTACGCCAAACTCCTTGGCTAATTCACATTCAGAACGTGCAGCAAGTGCGGCCATCGCATTTAACGGAGTCTGTCCCGCCGAAATCGATAGCGTCAGCATCTCAATCAGGGCTGGAAACTCAGCATCCATCTGGGCTCGACGCTTTGTAACTAACTTGGTCAGATTTCGATCAATTATTGTGAAGGTCATAAAAGCCGCTAAAGAAGCAATAAACAGGGCTGCGATTAGCGATGAACTCTTTACCCAGACCAAAAGGAAGGCCACTAAGAAAACCAGTAATGAAGTTGATATTTGGCTGCTTCTAAAATCTAGATAGTCATGTGCGCCAGTGCGATTTAGTTCAAGCAAGCGATCTCGCAACTTACTTCGATCTTCAGATTCAGCTAGCAATTTACGATATTTGGCACGACTGAGTTTAAGAGTTCTAGCTTCAACGCCACTATCGGTTGCAATGAGCAAGTAGGCAGCTGTTATTGATAGCCCGACTGAGAGAAATATTCCGTTCACTGGGGAGTTCCGAAAACTCTTGGTGGTTTCGGCAGAGCGCCTAACTTATTCATCCAGAGGTAAGCAATTGCCGTCATAACGATGCCAGAAACTAAAATAACCGCACCCGTACTAGTTGCATATGCTGAAGCAGTTGCAGGTTGGGTGGAAAGTAAGAGTAAAAGTAACCATGGAGCCGCGGCTGATAAGTGAGCAGAATTCTTGATCCAGCCATGTTTAACTTCGATTTCTTTGCGAAGTGCTAAATCTTGTCGAATGAAATCACCGACCATGCGCAGTATCTGCAACAGATGAGTTCCGCCGAGAGAGCGCGAAAGAATTATCGCTTCGAAGATTTGGTCGCTTGCGTAATGTGAGAACTGATTTTGCAACCAACTAACCGAGGAATTGAAATCCCCCGTTTTACGAATCTGTCGATTAAATTCGGCGAAGTATGGTGCTAGTTCGCGTGGGCCACGTTCTGATAATTGCGAAAGAGCTTCGACTAATGACATGCCGGATTGAATTCCAGTGATTAAGTGATCAACCACATCGGGCCAAAGCAGTTCGAACTTAGTTTCACGCCGTTTGGCGGAGGAAACCAAAAATGTAAATGTGATTACTGCGCCCATGGTTGCAAAGGCCAAAGCAATGGGAACCGATGAGCTAAGTGCGCTAACGGCAAAGCCAATACCCGCGCCGACAGCGCCGGATATAGCGGCATTTCGCCACTTTGGCGCTAGTGCCTTCAGTGAATTCTTGGTCGCTGGCCTGATGGCCGTCGTTTGATTGGCGTTCGCCTTGTTGGAGATCCGTTTACTGGCCACTGCTTTGCTAGCCACCTCTTTGCTAGCCACCGCTTTGCTATCCATCCCCTGGTTCTTCATCGCTTAATCAATTCTGAATCTAGGCGGGCAAACCGCTCTGGATGAGGCAGTGACCCCAAGCCACGCACGTAGCTTGAGGTTTCCGTGTTCCAGGTAAAGAGTGAATCAACCTCGGGTGTAAGGCCCTCGATGCGGCCAGTGACAACAGCGATCTCGCTAACCCGTCGCACGCCATTGCGATCGAGTGAAACATGAACAATCAAATCAATGGCACTTGCAATGGTTGGTGCAATAAAGCGATGCGAAATATTCTCACCAGCCAGTAGGGGCAGAATCTGCAACTTTGCTACGGCATCGCGAGCAGAGTTAGCATGCAAAGTTCCCATGCCAGGCAAGCCAGAGTTCAAGGCAATAAGTAAATCAAGGGCTTCGGATTCGCGAACTTCGCCAACAATTATTCGAGACGGCCGCATACGCAATGACTCTTTAATCAGGCGACGCAACGAGATTTCACCTTCACCTTGCAGATTAGAACTTCTGGTCTGCATCGCAATGACATCAGGTAGCTGCGGTGCTAATTCAAATACTTCTTCAATTGTTATAACTCGCTCAGAAACTGGAATCGTAGAAACAAGGGCATTTAGCATTGTGGTC
>JBILXJ010000061.1:0-5785 GCA_044378655.1 Candidatus Planktophila sp.
TCAAAATTATCCGATGAATGTTATGTACGTCCGTTACTTGGCAAGGGCCGTACGAAATTTGGAGAACAGATTACGGTCCGCACTTGTTGACCGGATGCAGCAAATGAGTATCAGTTTTTACCAGTCAACAAATGCGGGAGCATTGCAAACAAAAGTCGTGCGAGACGTTGAAAACATCGAACAGATGATGCGTCATAGTTTCGATGGTGGCCTAGGAGCAATAAACAGCTTGATCGGTGCGTTGGTTATTACCGCGTTCAAAGTGCCGCAGTTCCTGCCCTTTTTCCTAATTCTCGGGCCTATTTCAGCGACTGTAGTTATAAAAATGCGAAAAACTCTCAATGCGCATAATGAGGACTTCCGTTCTGAAATCGAGCGTATGTCTTCGCGCGTGAATGAGATGACCACGTTGCTTCCGATTACCCGTGCGCACGGTTTAGAGAAGAACGCCTTGAAAACTATGTATACCTCGTTTTCCAGCGTAAAAAGCGCCGGATTGAGATTAGATCGATTGCAGGGGCACTTCACTGCAATTGCTTGGGTAACTTTCCAACTCACTTATGTGATCTGTGTTGGCTTCGCGGCTTGGTGTGCCATCACTGGATTCTTGCCAATCACCGCAGGTGGGGTCGTAATGCTCAGCTCCTACTTCGGAATGCTGGTTGGTTCAGTTCTTCTCCTGACCAGTATCGCGCCGATGTTATCGAAAGGCTTGACCTCAATTAGATCTCTTGGGGAATTACTTGAATCTCCTGATCTGGAATCAAATGCCGGCAAGCGCGCGGTAACCACAGTCACCGGGAAAGTTGAATTCTGTGACGTCTCTTTCACCTACCCAACAAACCACAAACCGTCATTAGCAAAGATAAATGTTTTGGCAGAGCCAGGTCGAATGGTTGCTTTAGTTGGTCCCAGCGGATCGGGAAAATCTACTTTTATAAACTTGGTGATCGGTTTCTTGCGACCAACTTCAGGTTCGATAACTCTAGATGGTGTTGATATGGCATCGATCGATCTACGGTCTTCGCGAAAGTTTCTATCAGTCGTTGCACAAGACACGATCTTGTTTGACGGAACCGTGTACGAGAACATCACCTACGGAATGCCTGAACCAACAGCGGCAGCAGCAGAAGCTGCTCTTCGAGCTGCCAATGCTTGGGAATTCGTATCAAAGCTTCCTGATGGAATGGACACAATTGTAGGTGAACGTGGATCACGTATCTCCGGCGGACAAAAGCAAAGATTGGCTATCGCCAGAGCAATTATTCGTGACCCGCGAATTTTAGTTTTAGATGAGGCAACGTCGGCGCTAGATTCTGAATCTGAGCGATTGATCCAGAGCGCTCTTCACGAATTAATGAAGTCTCGAACTACTTTTGTTGTTGCACATCGCTTATCGACGGTAAAAGAAGCTCACTTGATTCTAGTTCTCGAAGACGGTGTCATAGTCGAGTCGGGCACCCATCGCGAACTTGTCAGTCGTAGCGGTACTTATCGCAGGCTCTATGACGCCCAAAGTTTTATTCCAGATGATGAACCACATCTAAAAATCGCGTCGGAATAACGGAAAGAAAAGGAAGAGAAGATATGCGCGTAGGTCCCCCACTTAACGAGCTGGAAAAATTTTCGCCGGGTCCAAATTCAAAACCTGATTTTGAGAGATTCTGGAAGGAAACTCTTTCTCAATTCTTGGCCCCTGATGTCGAAGCGCAACTAGTTCAAGTTCAGTCACCAATCACAGCATTTGAAACTTATGACGTAACCGTTCAGGGTTACAACAACGATCCGATTAAAGGTTGGTTTATCAAACCGAAGAATTCACAAGCGGATCTGCCATGCATCGTGATGTATGACGGATATGGCGGCGGACGTGGTTTATTGAATGAGTGGCTCTTCTGGCCAAGTGCCGGATACGCAATTCTCGTGATGGATACTCGCGGTCAAGGTGCCTCTGGTTGGCGCATTGGCGACACTCCTGATGGAAATTATCCGAGGGCTTCTCAAACACCAGGTTTCATGACCGCTGGGATTCTTAATCGAGATGATTATTATTATCGCCGGGTTTTTACTGATGCAGTTGCATTTGTCCGGGCAGCTTCAAAACTTCCGAGCGTGAATCCATCGCGGTTGATTACTGCGGGCGGAAGTCAAGGTGGCGGAATTGCTTTAGCTGCGACCTCTCTTTCAGATCAAGTTTTCGCAACCATGCCCGATGTGCCATTCCTGTGTCACTTTGAGCATGCGGTGAACATTACCGATGCATTCCCGTATCAAGAGATCGTCCAGTACTGCAAAACCCATCGTCTCGAAGTTGAACAGGTTTTTGAGACGCTTTCGTATTTTGATTGCATGAACCTAGTCACGATGGCGAAGGCGCCTGCTTTTATCTCAGTCGGTTTGCATGACCCAATTTGTCCACCCGAAACAATCTTTGCCATGATCAACAATTACGTTGGAAAAACCACAGTTCAAACTTGGGCCTACAACACTCACGAAGGTGGCAGTGTGCAGCATCAATTGTTGCAAGCTGATTGGTTGAATAAGTTAATTGGAGAAGCCAAATGATTACTGCTGATCAGAATCTTGGCTATGGATTTAATGCTCAGTGGGCATATACAACAACCCACATGCCAGCAGCACTTCCTGCCGATAAACGTATGTTGGACTTTATGGCAAAGTATGAATTCAAATTCTTACGACTTCCGATGGACTACCGATTCTGGATTGACCAAATAGGAGCTCCGATTAACGAAGATTTCATGAAGTTGCTTGACTCCTACATTCATGAATCTGTCTCGCGCGGAATTCATATCTCGATTAATCTTCATCGCGCACCGGGTTACTGCATCAATGGTTGGGAAGAGGAAGCAACCAATTTATGGGCAGATCAAGTAGCCGAAGACAGTTTCTCTTTTCTTTGGCAAACCGCAGCTAAGCGATATCAGGGAAAGCACCTTGATCTTTTAAGTTTTGACTTAGTAAATGAACCACCAGATATCGGGCAACGTGGGTTCACTAGAGATATTCACCAAAACGTAATTAGAAGAATCACAAATGAAATTCACGTGATAGATCCCGAACGAACCGTCGTTATTAATGGTTTAGCTGGTGGCCACCTCGCTATGCCAGAACTCGCAGATTTAAATGTTGTTCATAGTGGTCGTGGCTATCAACCGATGTTGGTTAGTCACTATCAAGCTGAATGGTGGGCTGGCAGTAAAGGAATGCCCGTTCCTACCTACCCGTGCGAATACAACGGACAATGGTGGGACCGTTCGGCACTTTGGGATTTCTACGCTCCTTGGCGAGAGGTACAAGCAATGGGACGGCCGGTGCATATTGGTGAGTTTGGTTGTTATCGCTACACCGATAATTCGGTTGCTCTGGCATGGTTTAAAGACTTGTTCAGCATCTACAAAGAATCTGGTTGGGGTTATTCATTATGGGAATTCGATGGCAACTTCGGTATCGCAAATCACAATCGCCCAGGCACTAAGTATGAAAATTTTGAAGGCCTAAATGTCGATCGCGGCTTGCTGGATCTAATGTTGGAAAGCCGCGCCGAATAGTCCTTGACAACGAAGGACAAGAATGGCAATCTCACGCACGTTATCAAGATCGATCTTCCTGCGAAGTAAAGTGAAAACTTAGGAGTCCCCATGCAACTCAAACGTTGGCATTTCGTAGCCCCGAGTGTTTTAGCGTCTATCGTTGCAATAGCTTTCTTTACTGGTGGGCCGTCGGTACCGATGGATAACGACACCACAAGTGTTGCTGCTCTCGCTGAAAAGGAAGCGCAACCGGTAGCCGAAGTGAAGGATGCAAGTCTCGGTACCCCTATCCAACTCGCTGGCGCAATTACCTTAACTGTCTCAGAGTTAGCCGAGTTTAAAGCTAAGGATCCAGAGGCCTTAGGAGTTGAAGGCCGCCCTCAAATAATGGATATAACCGTTGAAAATAAGGGTTCTCAGGGATTTGATTTAAGTTCATTTATTATTTTAGAAACAGCTTTGGCCAGCGACACCTCGGTATCTTGCTTCGATGTATTTGAGGCCGATTCAGGTGTTTCCGGAGTTCCACTAGATCCGATTGTGCAACCCGGAAAATCACTCACTTTCAAATGGGCAATGGTTTGTCCCGCTCCTAAAGGCGATGATCTAACGATGACCATAAGTCTCAGTGATACTGATCAAGCCACCTTCAAAACCAAGATCAACTGATCCTTCTAAAGGTAGAACGACTCACCCTTCTGGGTGAGATTGTCTTGTCCCTGTCTTGACCCGTAATCAAAATTGTTATCTAATAATTCGATAGTTTCTTGCCAAATGATTGACAACGCTGTCATCAGATGGAAAGTTTCACTCACCGCGCTTCATCGAAGCGCATTTAATAGAGGGAGAGCTAGGTGAAGCGTTTAGGAGTTATTTCCGTCGCCATTGCTGTGGCTGCGGGTGCTGTTGTTTCAGCTCCTGCTAATTCTGCTACTAAGGTCACGACTCTTACAGTCTGGTCTACGGGTGGAGATGCCGATGCATTGGTAATGGCCGCAGCTGGTAAAGCATTTGAAGCTGCGAACAAAAATGTAAAAGTAAAAGTTGAAGCAATTGGTTGGGGCGATGGTTATGCCAAAGTTCTAGCAGCTGCTGCATCAAAGAGCGGTCCAGATATCTTTACCGGAGGTCTCTCCTGGGGTATCTCAGCTGGCGATAAGGGCGCACTTGCTGACCTTCGTCCGCTTGGAGTCGCAACTTCAATTCAACCTAAGGTGCCTGCGCAGATCTACAAGTCATTAATCGCATACAAGAGTTCAAAGGTCTACGCAGTTCCTTACGACCTGACTCTAATGATGATGTTCTATGACAAGACCACATTGAAGAATGCTGGTATTACATCCGCGCCTAAGACAATTGCAGAATTCAATGCTGCAGCTGCAAAGCTCAAGGCAACTGACGGAGTGAAGAATGCTGTTTACAACGAATGGGGTAACGGCGACTGGCTTGGATTCTTCTCATGGCTATATTCAAGCGGTGGATCTTTCTACGATGCTAAGTGCCGTGTAACAATCAACAACGCAACTGGTGTTGAAGCTCTTACTCAGTACAAGAAGCTATACGCAGATTACGAGGCACCAAAGCCTGGTGTTGCTGACTGGTCAATGAATGACAACATCAAGAGCGGTAAGTACGGCATCGGCTTCTCTGGAAACTTCCAGGCCAGCGGTTACTACACCTACTACAAGGACTACAAGAACTGGACCGCTGCACCAGTACCAGCAGCGCCAGGTAAGAAGTCTGTTGCATTCATCGGTGGTCGCGGTATCTCGATCATGGGTTACGTACCAGCAACCAAGCAACGTCTTGCTGCTAAGTTCATTAGCTCGCTATACAACGTAGATGTTGTTAAGGCGATGAACGTTGTTGGTGCAGCTAACAATGCAATCTTCCTATCACCTGTAGTTGCTTATGCAGACACCATCGATGCATACCCAGCTGATGTTCTAGCAACAATCAAGGCTCAGCTAAAGGATGCACAAGGTCCTCCTAACTGCCTTGGTTGGGAAGATTCACAAAACGATGTAACTTCAGCGATCCAGAAGTACCTATTCGGATCAACCTCAGCTAAAGATGCACTTGATGCAGCAGCTGAAGCTATGAAGTCACGTCAATAAATGCAGTATCGCATTAACGAAAGTTCAACAACCCGTTAGATGTAGTTGAACTATCGGGAGAGGATCTGGTTCGCTGGATCCTCTCCCGAATTCGTTAAGGCTGTTACACAGTGGTTA
>JBILXJ010000010.1:0-18801 GCA_044378655.1 Candidatus Planktophila sp.
CCGATGCTGATCGAGTCCGACTTGGCGCGCACTTAGCAAGTGGCACAACTGTCATGCACGAAGGTTTTGTAAATTTCAATGCCGGCACCCTCGGAACTTCGATGGTTGAAGGACGAATTTCGGCAGGTGTTGTTGTTGGAAACGGTAGCGATATTGGTGGCAGCGCTTCGATTATGGGCACGCTAAGTGGCGGCGGCAAAGAAGTTATTTCGATTGGTGAGAATTGCTTATTAGGTGCAAATTCTGGTTGCGGCATATCTCTTGGCGATAACTGCGTTATTGAGTCTGGCACATATGTAACTGCTGCAGCTAAAGTCTTACTTCCAGATGGTGAAGTAGTTAAAGCAGCAACACTTTCGGGTGCTAACAATTTGCTTTTCCGTCGTAATTCACAGAGCGGCGCACTCGAAGCAGTATTGCGCACCGGTACTTGGGGTGGGCTTAACTCAGTTCTGCACGCTAACTAACTCTTCATTGGTTGGCGCAAACCAAGTTGATGGCAGCTTGGACCTACTACGAAATGTCTCACCGCTTAATTTAACTTTTTTGCCAGTACTTGATTTTGCCTCAATCACTTTGACCGAACCAGTTTCATTAAGAGTTAAAACCTTCACTGAGACCACATCCGGCAACCCAAAAGCACGAGCCAGCACTGCTTGCGTGATCTCTCGCGTCCATTTGTAGAAATTTGGATTTAATTTGGGATCAAGAGACCACGGATCTGGGACCGAGAAGGTATAGCCAACATCACTACCCCAAGCATTCTTTGAGGTTTCAGTCATGCCGCCTGTCGAAGAGCCAAAATAGGTTCGAATTGGTAACGAATTTCGGGTAACCGTTAAGCCAGTGGTTTCAGTCACTGAAGTTCGACTGACTGCGGCTTTCCAAATTTGCCCCCATCGAGGTTCGGCCTCTTTGGAAAATCCGGCAAAATTCTGATCACTAATTGTTGAGTAAAGTTCGCAATCGCAACTCTTTAAGACTTTGCCAACTTTACTCATTGCATAACTGCGAGATGCGATCGCTTGCGCTTCAAGGGCTGCAGCTGGCCACGAAGAGGGAACTTCACTTATCCCCCAGAGGTATTCATCATGCAATCTCACTTGATTTACTATCGCAAGCCGATTGCCCAACTTGGCATCTTTAATTATCTTTACTTGCATTTGACCATAACGATATCTAGTCGTTTTCTTGGTATGAGTTAGCGACAACACAGAATCTGGCCCGGCTAAATATCTGGTGCCACTCCACCGAATTGTTAGTGAGTCAACCGGGGTCAACACGGTCGTGATGCCTACTTGAGTTGTAGTGACTGCAACTTGCTTATTTGAAATAGATAACTTCACTGAATCTTTTGCAGCCAACACTGAAATAAATTGTGGTTCAGTGCCATCTCCGGATATCAATTGCAACGCCACTCCAGGAGTGTCACTTTTCAAGGAAGCTGAAGTTAATTGGTGACCGACATTGACTCTTAGAATTTGATCATCGGTTAATGGCAAAACTTCACTGCCTGGATAGTAATAATTCATGATTGCCGTTGCGGTATCCCCCGCTAAAGCTAGGCCTCGTGCGCCGATCTGACTCATGCCAACGCCATGTCCATAACCTTTGCCGGAAAATGAAATTGAAGCAGGCACTTCGGCAGAGGCTGTCGGCAAATTCGCCATCACTAACGTTGCAATCAAAATGGGCACAAAAGTGCGAAAGTTAAAGGGTATCAAGGCTAATCCTGTGGAACTAATGACTTAGGCGAAGTTATAAAGCCAGCGCCCCAAGCCATCTGCATTGTAAATAGCACTGCGGGCATCATAATTTTTTCTAGCAAACCTTTGCCGAGCATGATTCCGGCTACCAATGTAAAACCTGCATAGATTCCGGCAGGTATATAAAGCCAAGGCGAGATGACGAAACCCAAGATCAGTGAAGCAAGGGTTCCGGCCAGTGCAAACGGTGGAGCTAAATATCGATAGTTGATAGTGCCCGCATGTTTGCGAGATACAACTCGGCGCCAGCGGCCATACTCAAAATATTGTTTTGCTAAGGCTGCCAAATTAGGCCTTGGTCGATATGTGACTTCGAGGCGAGGATCAAAGAAGATTTTGCCACCGCGTTCGCGTAAGCGAAAGTTAAGTTCCCAATCTTGGGCGCGAATGAATCTTTCGTCAAAGCCACCAATTTCATTTAGCGCAGCTCGCAAGAAGCAACCCAAATACACGGTATCTACTTCGCCCGAGCCACCGCCAGTATGAAACTTTGCAGCACCTACACCAAGCGGGCTACGCATCGCTCGGGCAACGCTTTTTTCGAACTTGGTTTTTCCGACAGCGCCCATTAATCCACCAACATTTACCGCGCCAGTTTTACGCAGCAGCTCAACTGCAATGGAAAGATAATTACTTGGTATCTCGGCATGACCATCGACTCGCACGATGATAGGTGAATTCGATTTCGCAAGTGCAAGATTTAATCCGGCAGCAGTGCGACCAGTTGGATTTAGAACTACAACAACGCGTGAATCAGATTTAGCTAACTCGTTAGCAATTTCCAGAGTTGCATCTTTCGATGGCCCAATCGCCAAAAGTACTTCAAATTTACCTTGATAATCTTGGGCGAGGATTGCCTTAACTGCAGCCGCTAAATGGTTTGCCTCATTTAAAACTGGCAAAATAACTGAGAGATCCGGTGAGGTAGATAACTCACTTTTTCTCGGGTCAGGTGCGGTAGTCATAGCCCCTAAACCGTATCGCCCAAGTACGCTTTCACCATGTCTTCGCCTCGCAAACACAGCCGTGCCATTAGGGCGATTACCTCACTTTCGGTGGGAATTGTTGCCCTTTCTGCAATTGGCTGGCTGGGGCTTGGTCGAATTAGTGGATCCTTGAATCGAACTGATGCATTTGCCGGTGTTAATAACCGACCTGACAAACCAAATAGTGCGATGAATATTTTGCTGGTGGGTTCAGATAACCGCGCAGGTTTAACGAAAGCGCAAATACGTGAACTTTGGGTGGGCGGAACTGAAGTTGCCGCCGGTGCCCGCTCAGACACGATGATTCTTGTTCACATTAGCAAGGCTCGCGATAGTGCTGTGATCATTTCGCTACCGCGAGATTCCTTAGTGACAATTCCAGAACATGTAAGCAGTTTGGACAAAACCAAGATGGTGCCGGCGCGCCAAAATAAATTGAACGCCGCCTTTAGTTTTGGTGGAGCTCCGCTATTGATCGAAACGCTTGAAAGTGAAACTGGCCTTCGAATTGATCATTACATCGAAATTAATTTCTTAGGCTTTAAGAACATTATTGATGCCCTCGGCGGAATTGATGTTTGCGTTAAGAAAGATATCGATGACTCTAAATCGAACTTACAACTTTCCGCTGGCCTACAAACTTTAGATGGAATCCAAGCTCTGAAATATGTGCGCACTCGCGCCTTCGATGGGCAAGGCGATATTGGCCGAATGAAACGTCAGCAGGAATTTATGTCAGCAGTCTTACAAAAAGCTACGAGCACGGGCACATTGTTAAACCCAATTAAGTTAGTTAACTTCTTCAATGCTGCGATTAATACAGTGACAACTGATAATGATTTTAATAAGAATGACTTGTTAACTTTAGGTAAGCAGCTAAAGAACTTATCGGCCGATAGAGTTCGAACTCTTACAATTCCACTCTCGAATTCCAATGGTCGAGCCGCAGGCGTTGGCTCAGTTGTAATCTGGGATAGCGTTTTGGCACCTGATTTGTTTAATCGTTTGCTGAACGATCAACCGCTTATTGATGAAGTTAAGGCCACGCCTTCGGCGAGTGCCTCGCCAACTACAACTTTGGTAGATAAATTTAAGACTCAAACAGCCTCAGATAACGCTTGCCTGAGTGCGAAATAAAGGAATCAAGATGAAAATGAAGTTATCGGTCATCGGAACTGGGTATCTAGGCGCAACCCATGCTGCTTGCATGTCTTCCTTGGGTTTTGAAGTAGTCGGTGTTGATACCGATGCGGCCAAGATTGCCCAGCTAAGCAAAGGTGAGTTACCTTTCTATGAACCCGGGTTAGATACCTTGTTAGCTGAGGAAGTTAAATCTGGTCGCTTAACTTTCACAACTGATTTTTCTAAGGTTTCTGATGCGGATATGCACTTCGTTTGCGTTGGAACTCCGCAGAGCAAAGACGGCCTGGCGGCAGACTTAACTTATGTTCGCTCTTCGGTTGCGGCAATTACACCTTACTTAAAGCCTGGCTCATTAGTTGTAGGAAAATCAACAGTGCCAGTTGGAACCGCGCAATCACTTCGCGAAGCGCTACTCAAATCAGCACCCCACGCAGATTTAGCTTGGAACCCAGAATTTCTACGCGAAGGTTTTGCGGTAGAAGATACGTTACGTCCGAATCGTTTAGTAGTTGGTGTTACTGGCGACAAAGCCGAAGAAATGTTGAAAGAAGTTTACGAACCAGTGTTGGCTCTAGGCACGCCATGGATTCGCGCAGATCTACCTACAGCCGAACTGGTAAAAGTTGCGGCAAATTCATTTCTCGCAACCAAGATTTCATTTATTAATGCCATGGCTGAAGTTTGCGAAGCCGCAGGTGGCGATGTCACGGTATTAGCTAAAGCAATCGGCTACGACCCAAGAATTGGAAATCGTTTCTTACAGGCAGGTATCGGTTTCGGTGGCGGTTGCCTTCCGAAAGATATTCGGGCATTCATGGCTCGTGCTGAGGAACTTGGGGCTAAGCAAGCGCTGGAATTTTTAACTGAGATCGATGCCATCAACTTGCGCGCACGTCAACGTGTTATCGATGTCGTTCGCGCAGATCTTTCGGAAGATTTAACCCAGTACAAAATTGCCGTATTAGGCGCAGCCTTTAAGCCAGATAGTGATGATGTACGAGATTCGCCAGCTTTAGATATCGCAGCTCAACTACATGCAGCTGGTGCCAAAGTTGTCGTGCATGATCCGAAAGCAATTGATAACGCTCGCAAGCGATTTCCTAACTTGGGTTTTTCGGAGTCAATTGAAGAGTGCGTGACTGGGGCAGATTTGATTTTGCACTTAACCGAGTGGAAGCAATATCGCGAGCTCGACCCAGTAGCGATTAAAGCTTTAACTAAGGGTGCCATGATTATCGATGGTCGAAATATGCTCGACCGTGAACTTTGGCGAGCGGCTGGCTGGAAATTCCACGCATTAGGTCGTACGGATTAAGGCATGAATACCACCGAGACAATTTCACAAGCACTTGAACTTAAGAATTGGGCAGTCGTTGGCTTAGGAAATAATCCTGATCGACCAGCATTTGGTGTGGCAAAGTTATTGCAGGATAAAGGTCATCAGATTTTCCCGGTGCACCCAAAAGGTGAAATGGTCCACGGCGCAACTGGCTATCAATCGCTATTAGATATTCCAGCTCAAATTGATGTAGTCGATTGTTTTGTGAATTCAAATTTAGTTGGCGAAGTAGTTGATCAAGCCATTGCAATCGGAGCAAAGGCAGTTTGGCTACAACTGGGAGTTATTGATCAAGCTGCAGCAGATCGAGCGCAAGCTGCGGGTCTCTTAACGATTATGGATCGCTGCCCGGCGATTGAATACCAGCGCTTTATTTAGATTTTAACTAGAAGCCAGTTTTTTGGCTTCGGCGCACAGTTAAATTCGCGCCTTTCGCTTTCGCTTCTCTTTCTAGCTCTTTCAAATGATCTGCTACTTGCTGTGAAATCTTTTCATCGCTAATTCCTAAAATGCGAGCCGCCAAAATTCCAGCATTCTTGGCATTACCAATTCCGACTGTTGCAACTGGAATTCCGCCTGGCATCTGCACAATTGAAAGTAGTGAGTCCATGCCATCTAAATTCTTCAGCGGAACAGGTACGCCTATTACAGGCAAGGTAGTTAAAGATGCCACCATGCCTGGCAAATGTGCAGCGCCGCCAGCACCAGCAATAATTACCTTAGTACCGGCGTTTTTTGCGCCTTGTGCAAAAGCCACCATTTCAAGGGGCATGCGATGAGCTGAAACAACTGCCGTGGAATAAGAAATTCCGAATTTATCGAGCACTAGAGCGGCTTCTTCCATAACTGGCCAATCTGAATCTGACCCCATGATGATTGCTACATCACTCATCGATAACTCCGCTCATATAGTCGATCGCATGTTGTACTTCAGTGGTTAATTCTACGAGGTTTTCGCCGAGTAAAGTCACGTGGCCAATTTTGCGCCCAGGTTTAACTTCCTTACGGTACTGATGAATCTTTAGCTTTGGTGTACGAGCGAGCAGATGCAGATATGGGCGATACATATCTTGCTTATCGCCGCCCAACACATTTCCCATGACAGCGTACTTAGTGGTCATCGAGGTGTCCCCAAGTGGCAAATCTAGAATCGCTCGTAAGTGCTGCTCAAACTGGCTTGTTACTGACCCATCAATTGTCCAATGTCCCGAGTTATGTGGACGCATGGCTAACTCGTTAATGAATAACTGATCACCTTTAACAAACATCTCAACAGCCATGACCCCAACTAATTTAATTTCAGCCGCGATACTAAGTGCCATTAGCTGAGCTTGTTGGCCAAGTGATTCACTTAAATCAGGTGCTGGTGCAATTGTCATGGTGCAAATGCCCTCGCTTTGCACAGTTTGGGTTGGCGTCCAAGTTGCGGCTTGTCCATGCGGTGATCGCGCTACCATCACTGAAATTTCAAAATCAAAATCAATCAATTCTTCAACCAGCAGTTTGGGGTTATTTTGCAAAACACTGGCAAGTTCACTTTCGGAATTAACTTTCCACACGCCACGGCCATCGTAGCCACCAGAAATTGATTTAGCGATCACTGGATACTCCAAAATTTCAGCAGCGTTAGTAACTACTTGCCACTTAGGAGCCAGATAATTCGCCAACTTTTCACGCATCGCGGCTTTATCTTGCGAATAGATAAAGCTTTCCGAGGTTGGATAGAACTTAACCCCTTCGCTCTCTAGTGCTCTAATGACCGAGATCGGAATTAGTTCATGTTCAAAAGTTACCAAGTCACATTTCTGCGCGAACTCACGCACTTGAGCTAAGTCGCGGTAATCGCCAACTTCAAAATTAGAAACTTGTGCGCCAGAATCATTGGCAGATTGCGCAAGTAAAAGTAGATCAATGCCTAGGGCCGCTGCAGGCGCGGCACTCATTCGACCAAGTTGGCCGGCACCGATTATGCCAACGCGTGGAAAGGGCGATTTCACTTGCCTATCGTAGGTGAATCACATCGCCTACGTTAACTCGAGCGCCGCTGGCTAACTGCAGTTCGCCTAATTCGTTGATTCCCATTGCTCGCGAACTAAGGATCTCACCCGAAGGTAAGTGCACTTCGACCTCTTTGCCCAACGTCGAACTCACTTGGCGATACTGCTCGAAGGCAATACTCGAACCGCTCTCCCAAAGCCCGATGGTCAGCGCAATATTCTTTAAAATCTCAGGCAAGATTAAGTTTCGATTTAATTCAGAAAAATCCGCTAACGCCAAAGATGTTGCAGTAGGGACAGGCAATTCAGATTTAGTCATTTCGACATTAAGGCCAATTCCAACTACAACGCCGTTCTCTCTAGCCTCAACCAAGATCCCCGCTACTTTCTTATCTCCGATCAGTAAATCATTTGGCCATTTTAAATTTGTCGCAACTTTTTTATCTAAACTCTTTAACGCATTTACTAAACCTAAGCCAGCTAATAATGGAATTACGCTCCATTCCAATTTACTTCGTTTAGGTTCTAAGTAAAGTGAAAAAAGAAGTGCACTTGATTGTGTGGCATCAAATGTGCGATCTAATCTGCCGCGACCCATGCTTTGAAATTCTGTTACATAAACATCACCGTGTTGCAGATTTTCTTTTCTGATAAGTTCGGTTTGGGTAGATGTCACGCTTTGAAAAACACTTACCCGCCAGTAACTGCCGCGCAATGTTGCGTTCATCGCACTCTCATTTAGTGCTTCGCGAACCATTTCGACCTCCATAACTAGTACCGTAGGGGCATGAAGCCAGATCTGCATACTACTGCCGGAAAAATTGAAGATCTTCGCAATCGCCTAAATGAAGCTGTCCATGCTGGTTCCGAAAGTGCGATTGATAAGCAACATGCCAAAGGAAAAATGACTGCGCGCGAGCGCGTTGGAAAACTTGTAGATGCCGGTTCGTTTACTGAGTTCGATGAGTTTGCTCGACATCGTTCTGTGCATTTTGGCATGGAAAAGAATCGTCCGTACGGAGATGGCGTGATTATTGGAATCGCCACAATCGATGGTCGCAATATCGCTCTCTTCTCTCAAGATTTCACAGTTATGGGCGGAAGTCTCGGCGAAGTTATGGCCGAGAAAATCGTCAAGATCATGGAATACGCCCTCAAGAATGGCATGCCCTTAATCGGAATTAGTGATTCTGGTGGTGCTCGCATTCAAGAAGGAGTGTCGGCTCTCAGCGGATACGGCCGCATCTTTAGATTAAATACCCGTTCCTCTGGGGTGATCCCGCAGATCTCGTTAATTCTGGGGCCATGCGCAGGTGGTGCGGCTTATTCACCAGCGCTGACCGATTTCACGGTAATGGTTAATGAAACTTCCCATATGTTTATTACCGGACCAGATGTAATTAAGACGGTAACTGGCGAAGAAGTGGGCATGGAAGAACTTGGTGGTGCACATACGCACAATACCAAGACCGGTAATTCACATTACTTAGCTCAAAATGAAGATGACGCGATTGATTACGTCAAAGCACTTCTTTCATATTTACCAAGTAACAATATGGATGGCGCTCCACATTTGCCAGCTACTGAGAGTTTAGAGAAGAAGTTAACCGATAACGCATTAGATACTTTGATTCCAGATAGCCCCAACCAACCGTACGACATGAAGGTTTTGATTCAGGCGTTACTTGATGAAGGTGAGTTCCTAGAAGTTCACTCGCTCTATGCCCCGAACATTGTGGTTGGTTTTGGTCGCATTGAAGGCGAGTCAGTTGGCATCATTGCTAACCAACCACAGCAATTAGCTGGAACGCTAGATATCAATTCCAGCGAAAAAGCAGCGCGCTTCTTACGTTTCTGCGATGCCTTTAATATTCCAATTCTTACCTTGGTTGATGTGCCTGGCTTCTTGCCCGGGACCGAACAAGAGTGGGATGGAATTATTCGTCGCGGAGCTAAATTGCTTTACGCCTACGCTGAAGCATCAGTTCCGCTAGTTACTTTGATTACCCGTAAAGCCTATGGTGGCGCGTTTATCGTGATGGGTTCAAAATATATCGGCGCCGATATCAATTTAGCTTGGCCGAGTGCTGAAATTGCAGTTATGGGAGCTCAAGGTGCGGTAAATATTCTCTACCGCAATGAGTTAAAGAATGCGGCAGATCCAGAAATCAAGCGAGCTGAGTTGATTACTGAATACAACGAAACTTTAGCTAATCCTTACTTGGCCGCAGAACGTGGATATATAGATGCGGTAATCGAGCCAAGTCAGACTCGCGAATACATAACTAAAGCATTTAGATCTCTTAAGACTAAGCGCGATGCGCTACCGCCACGCAAGCACGGGAACATTCCACTCTAATGACTGCGCCAAAAACAACTTTTAGCGTTATCGCAGGAAACCCCTCTGCCGATGAACTAGCTGCAATCGAAGTTGCGCTAGCAAATCACAAACGTGAAGAGCTAAAGCCGGTTGTGAAGCGGAGTGTTTGGGCGATGCCTTTGATGCGCACTCAACTACCGCAACAAATTAAGTTCGGTTCAGGACGTAATTTCTAAGATGACCAGATTGATTTTAGCTTCAGCATCTACTTCACGCAGACGACTACTTGAGTCAGCTGGCTTGAAACCAGAAATCATCGTTAGCCATGTCGATGAAGAAACCGAATTTTTCAACGCAATGTCACCTGCCGATATGGTGATTGCACTGGCAATTACTAAAGCACATACCGTTCGCGAACAGATCGCGGGCGATGCGGTAATTATTGCTTGTGATTCAACCTTTGAATTCGATGGGGTTTCACTCGGCAAACCAGGCACGCCTGATGTGGCAACCGAGCGAGCAAGCCGTGTGCGCGGAAATTCAGGCTTGCTACACACTGGCCATTGCATCATTGATACCAGCAAAGATCGAGAGATCTCGGATCGCATAACCACAAAAGTAACTTTTTCAGATATGACTGATTTAGAAATCGCAGATTACGTTTCAACTGGCGAGCCACTACATGTGGCAGGTGGATTTACTCTCGATGGATTCAGTTCGCCATTTATTCCAAGCATCGAAGGCGATTACACAAATGTTGTTGGTATCTCAATGCCATTTCTGCGTGCCGCGATGAACGAACTCGGATACACCTGGCCACAAGTAAAGGAGCTCGGATGAAACGTGTTCTGATTGCTAACCGGGGCGAAATTGCAGTTCGAGTAATTCGAGCATGTGCTGACCATGGCCTGGAAAGTGTGGCGGTTTACTCTGAAACTGATCGAGATTCAATGCATGCGCAGATGGCAGATTCGGCTTATTCCTTAATTGGCACAACAGCCGCGCAGACATATTTAAATATTGAGAAGTTAATTGCGATCGCCAAGAAATCTGGCGCTGACGCAGTTCACCCTGGTTATGGTTTTCTCTCTGAGAATGCTGACTTTGCGCAAGCAGTAATTGATTCTGGCTTAATCTGGATCGGACCCCCACCAACAGCAATTAGAACCTTAGGAGATAAAGTCTCGGCTCGCAAAATTGCGGCTAAAGCTGGAGCCCCCTTGGTTGCCGGAACTGCAGATCCAGTTGATAACCATGATCAAATTACTGCTTTTGCTAAAGAGCATGGCTTACCTGTTGCAATCAAAGCAGCTCATGGCGGCGGCGGTCGCGGATTAAAAATTGCTTTTACGATGGCTGAAATTCCTGAGGCTTTTGCATCCGCTGTACGCGAAGCTATTGCTGGCTTTGGCCGCGGTGAATGTTTTGTTGAGCGTTATTTAGATAAGCCTCGGCATGTAGAGACCCAAGTACTCGTTGATAAATTTGGTAATGCCGCAGTAATTAGTACGCGCGACTGCTCATTACAGCGCCGTCATCAGAAGTTAGTTGAAGAAGCACCTGCTCCATTCTTAACCGATGCGCAAAATGAAGAGCTATACCGCTCATCTAAAGCAATTATGAAAGAAGCTGGCTACGTCGGCGCTGGCACTTGCGAATTCTTAATTGGCGTCGATGGCACAATTTCTTTCCTAGAAGTAAACACTAGATTGCAAGTAGAGCACCCAGTAAGCGAAGAAGTTACTGGCATCGACTTGGTTCGTGAACAGTTCCGAATCGCAATGGGTGAAGAACTTGGTTACACGGATCCAGTAATTCGTGGTCACTCGCTTGAGTTTAGAATCAATGGCGAAGATCCAGGACGTTCTTTCTTACCCGCCCCTGGTCGTATTACCAAGATGTCACTTCCAACTGGGCCAGGCGTAAGAGTTGACACTGGTTTTCGATCAGGCGATGCCATCACCGGAAACTTTGATTCATTGCTGGCAAAATTAATTGTCACTGGAGCAACTCGCGAAGAAGCAATTGCACGCGCACGTCGCGCCATCGCTGAATTTACAATTGAAGGTATGGCAACTGCGCTTCCGTTCCACCAAGCTATTTTGCAAGATCCGGCATTTACTCAAGAATTTAAGGTTTACACCAGCTACATCGAAAATGAATTCAAAAACGAAATTCCAGAGTTTAAGATTTTGCCGCTAGAAGCGCAGACCAAAGCGGCAGCCGATCACTTGGTGGCCGAAATTAATGGCAAACGTTTTGAAATCTTGGTGCATGCGCCAGAGCCAGTCGTAAAGCGACATCGTGCGAAAGACGCTCTCGCTGGTGGCGCCGGCGGTGTGGGTTTAACCAGCCCAATGCAAGGCACGGTCGTAAAAGTTGCAGCAACCGAAGGTCAAAGCGTTGAAAAAGGCGACCTAATAATCGTGCTCGAGGCCATGAAAATGGAGCAGCCGTTAATGGCTCATCGCGCAGGTGTGATCTCTAATTTAACTGCGGTAATTGGTGAGACGGTTACGAGTGGCACCGTGCTCTGTGACATTATTGAGGCATGAGCCAACCGCTAATTAACGCTGAATCTGCCGCTGCTGAAATTGCAAAGCGGTCAGGAGTCCCCGCCCACGATGTTGCTTTAGTAATGGGCTCAGGCTGGGTTAGTGCAACCGATGCCTTGGGTACACCAAAGTTTGAATGTGATGCTCACGAACTAACCGGGTTTTTAGCACCTGCAGTTGAAGGACATTCTGGAAAAGTTCGCTCCTATGAAATTACTGAAAATGGTAAAACCGTTCGAGTTCTAGTTTTCCTGGGCCGCACCCACCTTTACGAAGGTAAAGGAATGGAACCCGTAGTTCATGGCGTTCGCACTGCAGTTAAAGCAGGTTGCAAAGTTGTCGTGCTAACAAATGCCTGCGGTGGCATCAACACCGACTACAAAGTTGGCCAACCAGTTTTGATTCGTGATCACATTTCATTAACTGCTGCCTCCCCACTTGAAGGTGCAAATTTTGTAGATTTAACTGATCTATATAGCAAGCGAATTCGCGCCATCGTTAAAGGCGAAGATGGCTCTTTAGCTGAAGGTGTTTATGTGCACTGGCGTGGCCCAACTTACGAGACCCCAGCTGAGATTCTAATGATGCGTGGAATGGGCGCTGATTTAGTTGGTATGTCTACCGTTCCTGAGGCAATTGCGGCTCATGCACTCGGCGCTGAAGTTCTAGGTATCTCGCTAGTAACTAATGCTGCAGCCGGTGTAACTGGTGAGAAGTTAAACCATGAAGAAGTTATAGCAGCCGGAAAAGCGGCAGCTGATCGAATGGGCAAGTTGCTGAAAAACGTAATCCCAAAGTTAGTTTGAGTTAATCTTCGAAAATGGATCAAAAATTAGCTGCCGAAGTTTCTGCCTGGATCGCTGATGATCCAGATCCAAAAACGGCAGCGCATTTACAAGCTTTACTAGCCGCCGGCAACGAAGTAGAGCTTCGTAAATATTTCAACGGCTTTCTACAATTTGGAACTGCTGGATTACGTGGCCCAATTGGCCCTGGTCCGTCCTGCATGAATAACGCAGTTGTCGGGCGTACTGCGGCAGGCCTGGTTGCCTATATGAAAGATCGTGGCCTAACCAGCGTGGTTATTGGGCGCGATGCTCGCCATGGTTCAGAGGATTTCACACAAACTAGCGCCGAGATCTTTAGTGGTGCTGGCATGAAGGTTTATGTATTGCCCAGACCGCTGCCAACGCCAGTTTTAGCTTTTGCTGTTAATGAATTAGGCGTAGATGTCGGCGTCATGGTCACTGCCAGCCATAACCCACCCCAAGATAACGGTTACAAGGTCTATTTAGGTGGCACCGTTGATGGCATTGAATATCGCGGCAGCCAGATTATTACGCCCACCGATAAATCAATTTCAAACCAGATCGATCAAGTTACTTCACTTAAATCTCAGCCACGTGGCACAGAGTGGGAAGTATTAACTGAAGAAATAGTTCACAAATACACAACGCGTACTGCGCTCTTAGGGCCAAGACCGGCTGATCTAAAAATTGTTTATACCGCAATGCACGGCGTAGGCACTAAGACTTTGCAACACGTATTTCATAAAGCTGGATTCGCCTCGTTGATTTTAGTTGATGCCCAAGCTGATCCAGATCCAGACTTTCCAACCGTGGCATTTCCAAATCCCGAAGAACCTGGCGCAATTGATTTAGCGCTAGAGACAGCCAAAGCATTTGATGCTGATTTAGTTATTGCTAATGACCCTGATGCTGATCGTTGCGCCGCAGCCATCAATGATCCGAAGACTGGTTGGCGCATGCTTCGAGGCGATGAACTCGGCGTGGTTCTAGGTGAATCAATTGCCCGCAGCACTAATTCTGGAATTCTGGCTAACTCAATTGTTTCCTCATCTATTTTGAGCAAGATTGCTAAACATTACAATTTAGATTTCATCGAAACTCTGACTGGATTTAAGTATTTAGCCAAGATTCCAAACCTTACTTTCGGTTATGAAGAAGCTCTTGGTTATTGTGTAGATGCTCAAACTGTTAACGATAAAGATGGCCTGTCTGCAGCGCTAATGTTGGCTCAGATTGCCGTTGACTTAAAGAGTCAAGATAAAACAATCCTTGATCTGCTAAATGAAGTTTGGGCTCGTCATGGTTTCCATGGAACTGAGCAAATTTCGATTCGTGTAAATCAACTCAGTGATGTCACTAATTTAATGAGTGGGCTCCGGGCTAATCCGCCTCAAATGATTGCGGGCCGCGTAGTTGAAAGTATTGATGATCTAGAAAAACCAAGTAATGATTTGCCACCAACTGATGGCTTGCGAATTTGGCTAGCTGGTGGAATACGAATAATTATTCGCCCCAGTGGCACCGAGGCAAAGATGAAGTGTTACGTCGAAGTGATCGCCCCAGATTCGGCAAGTGCCCAAATCGTGCTAGATGAACTAAGATCACCTCTAAAGGCGCTACTTACACTCAATTAACAGCGAAGGGCGGGTTCCATGAGCTTCTATGGCCTCGTCGATGGCAGTGACTCTTCCCTCCGCAACTATTTAAAGCAGCTCCCTGGCGTAGATCAAGTTGGCGCTGAAGCCCGTGCTGCCATGTTGGCAACGCGCAGTATTAAAACCACCAGCAAAGCTTGGGCCATCGATACTGCAATCTCGATGGTTGATTTAACAACTCTCGAAGGCGCTGACACCCCAGGCAAAGTTCAGGCGCTTTGCGCTAAAGCTTTTCGCCCTGATCCAACTGATTCATCCGTGCCCCGCGTTGGCGCAGTCTGTGTTTATAACGACATGGTTGGCATCGCTCGACAACATTTAGATTCAATTGGCGCACATGAATTACCAGTTGCTGCGGTTTCAACTGCGTTTCCATCTGGGCGTGCTTCGATGGCAGTTAAATTGCAAGATACTGAAGATGCAATTGTGGCCGGTGCTGCTGAAATCGATATGGTGATTGATCGTGGTGCCTTTTTAAGTGGTCGTTTAATTGAAGTTTTTGAGGAAATTGTGGCAATCCGCGAAGTTTGTGGCGATCGCGCCCATCTAAAAGTTATTCTAGAAACCGGCGAACTGGTCACGTTAGATAATGTTCGTAAAGCCTCTTACTTGGCAATGTTGGCTGGAGCTGATTTTATTAAGACTTCAACCGGCAAGGTGACGCCTGCTGCAACTGCCCCGGTGGTTCTAGTAATGCTCGAAGCCGTTCGTGATTTTTATGATCTAACTAAGGTGCGAATTGGCGTAAAGCCCGCTGGTGGAATTCGCACAACTAAAGATGCCATCAAGCAATTAGTTTTAGTCAATGAGACTGCTGGCCCAGAATGGCTCAATCCCTCACTATTTCGCATTGGTGCTAGCGCCTTGCTAAATGATCTGCTTATGCAACGCATGAAAATGTCCGATGGCTATTACGCTAGCCCTAACTATGTAACGATCGACTAACGAGGCTAATCAAATGAACTTCGAATACGCAGCAGCTCCCGAATCACGTTCGGTAGTTAAAATCGATCCGGAATATGGCCATTTCATCAATGGTAAATGGGTTAATGGCTCATCACATTTCAACTCAATTAACCCAGCTACAGAAGAGGTTCTGAGCCGAATTGCGCTGGGCACGGCTGCCGATGTTGATGCTGCAGTGAAAGCGGCACGAAACGCCTTTGATAAGAGCTGGTCAAAGTTATCTGGCCGCGAACGCGGAAAGTACTTATTCCGCATTGCTCGCATTATGCAAGAACGTGCGCGCGAATTTGCAGTCCTAGAGACTTTAGATAACGGTAAGCCAATCCGCGAATCTCGCGATGTAGATGTTCCATTATCTGCCGCCCACTTTTTCTATCACGCTGGCTGGGCTGACAAACTTGAGTACGCCGGTATTGAATCCACTACTGCCCCACATGGTGTGGTTGGTCAAATTATTCCCTGGAATTTTCCGCTACTCATGTTGGCCTGGAAAGTTGCGCCAGCACTTGCTACTGGCAACACGGTAGTTTTGAAGCCGGCTGAAACAACATCATTAACGGCGTTGCTATTTGCCCAAGTTTGTCAGCAAGCCGGATTACCTGATGGCGTAGTAAATATTGTCACCGGCGATGGCAGCACAGGATCTGCAATTGTTAACCATCCTGGCATCGACAAAATAGCATTTACTGGTTCAACTGAAGTGGGCAAATTGATCGCTCACGCGGTTGCACCAACAAACAAGTCCCTAACGCTTGAACTTGGCGGCAAAGGTGCCAATATTGTTTTTGGTGATGCTGCAATTGATGAGACCGTCGAAGGCATAGTTAACGGTATTTTCTTTAATCAAGGTCATGTCTGTTGTGCTGGCTCACGATTAATTCTGCAAGAGAGTATCGCCGATGAAGTTCTTGAAAAGTTAAAGCGTCGCATGGATAAAATCCGCGTTGGTGATCCACTCGATAAGAACACTGATTTAGGTGCGATCAATTCTGCTGAACAATTGGCAAAAATTCATGAGCTAACTGCCGCCGGTGAAGCTGAAGGTGCAGGTCGTTGGAGCCCTAATTGCGCACTGCCAGAAAAAGGTTTCTGGTTCGCGCCAACTATTTTCACTGGCGTTACCCAAGCCCACCGCATCGCGCGCGAAGAAATCTTTGGCCCAGTTCTCTCGGTATTGACTTTCCGCACTCCGGCTGAGGCTATTGAAAAGGCCAATAACACGCCATTTGGGCTCTCTGCCGGTATCTGGAGTGAGAAAGGTTCGAACATTCTTTGGGCCAGCCAACAACTGCGCGCGGGTGTGATTTGGGCAAATACCTTTAACAAGTTTGATCCCGCTAGCCCATTTGGCGGTTATAAAGAATCTGGTTGGGGTCGCGAAGGTGGTCGTCATGGCCTGAGCGCTTACTTGAAGGGATCAGCAAAATGAGCGGTCGCCTAGAAGTTATGAAGACATACAAGCTTTATATCAATGGTGCTTTTCCCCGTACTGAATCTGGTCGCTCTTACGAGATCACTAGCAATAAAGGCGAGTTCTTAGCCAATGCCTGTTTAGCTTCACGAAAAGACTTACGTGATGCCGTCGTTGCAGCACGGGCTGCACAACCTGGTTGGGCAAAGGCAACTGCATTTAATCGTGGCCAAATTATGTATCGCATTGCTGAAATGCTGGAAGGTCGCAGTGATCAGTTTGCTCAAGAAATTTCTTTGCAAACTGGTAATTCTGCAAAGGAATCGCTGCAAGAAATTAGCGACTCCGTTGATTTATTGGTTTGGTATGCCGGTTGGAGCGATAAGTTGCCTTCGCTAGCTGGTTCAACTAATCCAGTTTCTGGTCCGTACTATAACTTCACAATTCCAGAGCCACTTGGCGTTGTAGGAGCGATTGCCACAATTGATAAGCCAGTTTTGGGCTTCATTGCAGCCATTGCGCCAATTTTAGTTTCAGGTAACACTGCAGTTGCGTTAGCTTCTAGTTCTGCTCCCCTATCTGCAATTAGTTTTGCCGAAGTAGTTGCAACTAGCGATTTACCTAATGGCGTCTTAAATATTCTCTCTGGCCAGCAAAGCGAATTAGCACCATGGTTTGCCTCGCACATGGATATCGATGGTTTAGATATTTCTGGACTACCAACAGATCAGCATGGCGCAATCAAAGAAGCTGGCGTGGAAAACTTAAAGCGAATCTCATCGTTTACGAAGATTTCCGAACCTGGTCGTATTTTGGCTTTCTTGGAAGCCAAGACCATCTGGCATCCAATCGGCAATTAGCTATTCGGCCGAAACCGCTAAATAGGCTGGTTTAACTACCTTTTCGATGATCGCTAAGCGTTCTTCAAAGGGAATGAATGCGCTCTTTAACGCATTAATCGTTACGCGCTGTAGGTCTAAGAAATTCCAATCAAAGGCATCAACTAACTCATTCATTTCATGAGTCATTGAAGTATCACTCATCAATCGGTTATCAGTATTTACAGTGACTCTAAAACGTAACTTTGCTAGAGCGCCGATCGGATGCTCTTTGATCGATGCCGCTGCACCTGTTTGCAAATTAGAAGTTGGGCACATTTCAAGTGGTACGCGACGATCGCGCACATATGAAGCTAGCCGACCTAGTTTGGCTTCACCGCTACTGAAATCAACATCATCAATTATTCGAACACCGTGACCAAGACGCTCAGCTCCGCAAAGTTGAATTGCCTCCCAGATTGAAGGTAGTCCGTACGCTTCGCCAGCATGAATTGTGAAGTGAGCATTTTCGCGACGCAAGTATTCAAATGTTTCTAATTGATCACTTGGTGGGAAACCATCTTCTGGCCCAGCAATATCAAAGCCGACCACACCTTGATCGCGATACTTAACAACCAACTCAGCGACTTCTTGTGATCGCTTATTCTGACGCATTCCACAGAGCAAGGAAACTACGCGAATCTGCAAACCTTCGCCCTTCGCATCAGCTTCGCCTAATCGGTAACCCTCAAGAGTTGCTTCGATTACTTGTGAGAGCGATAAACCTTTTTCGACGAAAAGTTCTGGTGCGCCACGAACTTCGGCATAGACGACACCGTCACGAGCCAAATCGAGAGCGCATTCGCGAGCTACGCGAACAATGTCTTCGCGGCGCTGCATTACAGCAATTGTGTGACCAAAGGTTTCTAGATAACGCACCAATGATCCCGAGTCACATGATTCGCGGAACCAAATCGCTAATTCAGCAGCATCCTTAGTAGGCAATGCGTCGTAACCAATTTCATTTGCGATATCA
>JBILXJ010000011.1:0-18787 GCA_044378655.1 Candidatus Planktophila sp.
AACAACGATACGGAAAAATGGGGTACGGATTTTGCCCATGCGCATTAAACGAATTTTTGTAGCCAAGTAAGTATTACTCCTGTAAATGTATGTCGTACCTAATTTGCTTCAGCGGGGTGCGAAGCTAATCAAGAACGCGCTTTGGATTTAAGTAGTTCCAGGGATAGAGGGCCCTGTCACAGGAGGCCAATCTTGCCAGTATCAGGCTCAGATACGAAATCGAGCGGGAGCCTAACCCTGCTCTTCAGCGGCGCGCTTAGCGGGATTACCTGAGCGGGATTTCTTCTTGGGCGGCTGATTGCCCTTCTTTGGGGCGTTCATACCCCCGAAAGAACCAGGTGGCAGCGCTGCCCCTGGCGGCAGACCCATACCAGCTGGCATACCCGCAGGAACTTTGCCATTGCGCATCTGTTTCATCATCTTCTGGGCCTGAGTAAAGCGTTCAACTAATGAATTCACTTCAGAAACTTGGCGACCACTACCAGCCGCAATGCGCGCCCGTCGTGAACCATTTAAAACTTTCGGATCACGGCGCTCAGTTGGTGTCATTGATTGCACTATTGCTTTAGTGCGCACAATTTCAGATTCATCGAAATTCTCGATTTGTTTCTTCATCGCACCTGCACCCGGCAACATTCCTAGAATTTTGCCCATCGATCCCATTTTGGACATTGCTGAAATCTGCTCAAGGAAATCTTCTAAGGTGAAGTCATCGCCGCGAGCAAACTTTTCTTCCATTTTCGCAGCGCCTTCGCCGCTAAATGCTTTCTTTGCTTGTTCGGCAAGCGTTGCAACATCGCCCATACCCAAGATGCGCGAAGCCATGCGATCGGGATGGAATAAATCAAAGTCCGCTAATTTTTCGCCGGTCGAAGCAAACATAATTGGCTTGCCAGTTTGCGTAACGATTGAAAGCGCGGCACCGCCTCGAGCATCGCCATCTAACTTTGTAAGAACTACCCCATCGAAACCAACGCCATCTTGAAAAGCTTGTGCGGTACGAACGGCATCTTGGCCAGTCATGGCATCTACTACAAAGAGGATTTCATCGGGTGATATTGCATCTCGAATGTTTTTCGCTTCTTGCATTAGTTCTTCATCTACACCAAGTCGACCGGCAGTATCAACAATTACGATGTTATGTAATTTTGCTTTCGCAAATGCAATACCTTCGCGCGCCACTTCAACTGGATTGCCAACACCGTTACCGGGCTGCGGTGCAAACACTGGAATACCGGCGTTCTGACCAACAACTTGTAATTGCGTTACCGCGTTCGGGCGTTGTAAATCTGAGGCAACCAGAATTGGGGTATCGCCCTGGTCGGCAAAATACTTTGCCAGCTTTCCGGCCAAAGTCGTTTTACCAGCACCCTGTAAACCAGCCAACATGATTACTGTTGGCGCTACTTTTGCTAAGCGCACTCGACGAGCTTGGCTACCTAAAAGTTCAACGAGGGCTTGATTTACAATTTCAAAAATCACTTGGGCTTGATTGGAGCCCGCTTGAAGATTTTCTAAGGCTGCCTTCGCCTCAACTTCAATTTTACTTACAAAATCTTCTACTACCGATAGAGCAACGTCGGCATCTAATAAAGCTTGTCGAATCTCTTGGCAAACATTCGCGACGTCGGAATTAGATAACTTTCCGCGCGACCGCAGCGATGCAAATGCATTGCTAAATCGATTGCCAAGAGACTCGAACATAGCCTCATCTTACTAATTGGGACCCTTACGAGCTAAATTGCATCCGATCCGTGCTCGCCAGTACGGACTCGAACCACATCTTCAACCGGAGTAACCCAGACCTTGCCATCGCCGATCGAGCCAGTCGAAGCTGCCTTGACGATTACTCCGACCACGGAATCAGAGTCTGCGTCATCAACTAAAACTTCAACCCGAACTTTGGCAATTAGGTCAACTTTGTATTCGGCACCGCGATAAACCTCGGTGTGACCGCGTTGGCGACCAAAACCACTTGCTTGTGAAACTGTGATCCCCTTTACGCCAAAAGCTTCGAGTGCGTCTTTTACTTCTTCCAACTTGTGTGGCTTCAAAATTGCTGTTACTAGTTTCATATTAAGGAACCTCCACGAGTTGAACCAGACATTTCATATGCAGATTCGGCATGTTCATTGAAATCGACGCCTTCTAATTCAGATTCTTTGGTAACGCGGAATCCGATGGTCTTTTCAATTGCAAAGCCGATTATCAAAGTAGCCAAGAATGAGTAGCCAGCCACCATTGCAACTCCGAGTGCTTGCTTGCCCAGTAGTGCAGTTCCGCCTCCGAAGAACAAGCCATCAAGACCGATGCTGTTGACCGCACTTGAACCAAAGAATCCGATTGACAGTGAGCCCCAGATTCCACCTACTAAGTGCACGCCAACTACATCTAAAGAATCATCGAAGTTGAATAGATACTTCATACCAACTGCAACAGAGCAGATAACACCAGCTAAGAAACCGATAATAACTGCGGCCCAAGGTGCAACGAATGCACACGCTGGCGTGATTGCTACTAAACCAGATACCGCACCTGATGCTGCACCAAGAGTTGTTGCATGACCATTGCGGATTTTTTCAACCAAGATCCAACCGATAAGTGCGGCTGCTGCAGCTACTTGAGTGTTCAAGAAAGCTAAACCTGCAATGCCGTTGGCACCAAGTGCTGAACCTGCGTTGAAACCAAACCAGCCAAACCAAAGTAGACCAGCACCAAGCATTACTAATGGCAATGAGTGTGGACGCATTGATTCTTTACGCCAGCCAATTCGCTTACCAAGAACAATAGCTAGCGCTAAACCAGCAGCACCAGCATTAATGTGAACAGCGGTACCGCCAGCGAAATCTTGTACGCCTTTAGCTGCGAGATATCCAGCGCCTGTTACAACTTCGCCAACTTTGTTACCGAAAGCAAATACCCAGTGCGCAACTGGCAGATACACCAAAGTGGTCCAGATTGCTACGAAGATTGTCCACGGAACAAACTTCGCGCGATCGGCGATAGCACCTGAGATGAGTGCTGGCGTAATAATCGCGAACATCAATTGGAAAGCGGCAAATACCAAAAGTGGAATTGGATATTCGCCACCATTATTTGCAACTGCGCCAACTTGATTTCCTAGATCTGAGATCTTGATTGCGCCGTACCAAGGCGATTTGCCATCGGTACCAAAAGCTAATTCAAAACCGTAGATAACCCAGATGATGCTAACAATGCCGATAGTCGCCATTGACATCATCATCATATTTAAAACGCTCTTAGTGCGAACCATGCCGCCGTAGAAAAATGCGAGGCCTGGAGTCATTAGCAAGACCAATGCAGAACTTGCCAACATCCAAGCGGTATCACCAGTACTAATATCCATGAATAATCACTTTCGAAGAGTTTCGCGATTCTCGCCTTTGAGATGGCGGTAATCTCTCTTAACTGGATTACAGATACTCGCCCGAAGTGTTACGTGGGCGTTAAAAGATCAGCTTATTCAGCGTCCAAAATGCCAGTTATGTAAATTTCTGGGTCAAAGGACGCTAAGTCGCCTATGGCCTCCCCCGTGCCTATCCATTTAATGGGTAGATCAAGCTGATGCTCGATTGCCAAAGCGATGCCGCCTCTTGCGCTGCCATCTAACTTAGTTAAAACAATGCCTGTTACTTCAACTGCCTCTGAGAACAACTTGGCTTGGCTTAAACCATTCTGACCTGTCGTTGCATCTACCACTAATAAAACTTCATTAACTGGCGTAACTTTTTCAATCACTCTTTTTATCTTGCCCAGCTCGGCCATTAAATCAGCCTTGTTCTGCAATCTGCCAGCCGTGTCAATTACTAAGTACTGATAATTTTCAGCAATCGCTTTTGTCGCACTATCAAATGCAACTGCTGCGGGTTCGCCATTTGGTTTTCCGGTGATCACCGATAACCCAATGCGGGTTGCCCAAGTTTGTAACTGCTCAACTGCAGCCGCGCGAAAAGTATCGGCAGCACCTAATAGAACTCGGTTGCCCGAACTAGAAATGTTTGCAGCAAGTTTTGCAACAGAGGTTGTCTTACCAGTGCCATTAACGCCAATTACCAAGATTGTCGTTAAGCCAGTATCTGATTGTGCCAAGCTACGTGGTTTAGAACTAAGTAGCGCAGTTAAAGCTTCGCGAATCGCTTCAATCGGTTCTTCGGATTTACTTTTTTTAGCAGTAGAGAGAATTGCATCAGATAAAGCCGCACCTAAGTCTGATGCAATTAGCTCGCTATAAAGTTCATCCCAATCGGCAGCCGAAACCGATGATGTTCGAGTGACCTTGGATAGAAACTTCTTAAAAAATCCCATGGCTAACGTCGCCTATATCCGATTACTTATTCGTTATTTGATTCGCGCAGACGTTGCGAGATTACTTCAGTTACACCGTCACCACGCATGGTCACGCCATAAAGTGCATCTGCGATTTCCATCGTGCGCTTCTGGTGGGTAATGATGATTAGCTGCGAAGTTTCGCGAAGCTCCTCAAGCACGCCTAGTAAGCGGCCCAAGTTGGCATCATCAAGGGCTGCCTCGACTTCGTCCATTACATAGAACGGACTTGGCCGCGCCTTAAAGATCGCGATCAACATAGCAACGGCGGTTAAGGATTTCTCGCCACCAGATAGCAAGGACAATCGCTTAATGCGCTTGCCTGGAGGACGTGCTTCGACGTCGACGCCACTATTTAATAAGTCATCTGGGTTGGTCAGAATTAAACGGCCATCGCCGCCTGGGAACAACCGAGCAAAGATTGTTTCAAAGTGTTCGGCAGTTGCTTCAAAAGCTTCCATGAAGATCTGCTGAACTCGATCATCAACTTCTTTGACAATATCTAAGAGATCTCGACGAGTGTTCTTTAAGTCTTCTAGTTGCTCAGCTAAGAACTTTAGACGTTCTTCAAGTGAGGTGTATTCCTCAAGCGCTAGCGGATTAATCTTTCCCAGCAAGGTAAGCGAACGCTCTGTTGCAGCCAAACGCTTTTCTTGTTGATCGCGACGATATGGAATCAGCTCGGTTGTAATGATCTCGCCAGCTTCATTTTCAATAAATGTTGGCACATCATTATCTGGCCCGTATTCGTTAACCAAAGTTTCGGTATCGATACCTAGTTCTTCAACAGCCTTACTTTCGAGCTGCTCAATGCGCATGCGTTGTTCCGCGCGAGCAATTTCATCTTTATGAACACTTGAAGTTAAAACTTCTAATTCTGCAGTTAACTCGCGATTACGAGCTCGCGCAGAAAGGGTCTCGCCTTCGCGAATTGAACGCGCTTCTTCTAGGGCAGCACGCTCGGTAGCTGCCTTGGCAATTGAACGTTCAATGTGAATTAGCGCTTCATATGCGGCTTCGGCAATTGCTTGTGAAATAACCGCACCACGTGCGCGAGCACCACGGCGAGAAACTGCGCGTTCAGAAGCTTCGCGCTCAGTAACAGCGGCTTCTTCGAGTGCCTTAATGCGCGCAGCTAGCGAATCTAATCGCTCTTCGCTAGTGCGAACCGCAAGTCGAGCCTCAACTTCACTTGTACGTAAGCCAGAGACTTTCTCGCGCAAAGCATCTGCTTGCGAATGATCAGGATTAGCGATCTCGCCTGATTGGGTTAATTGGCTTTGCGCCGACTGTAGTTCGCCCTCATCGCGGCTCTTTGAAGTCGTGGTTTCAGCAATTGCCGAATTCAAGCGTTCAACTTCGGCAGTCGCTGACTTCATATGTTGGCCAGCAACGGCTAGTTGCTCAGTGATGGCCGCAATTCGTGCGTCAGATTCATTTAATTTAGAGAGAGCAACATCGAAAGCAGACTGCTTGCTGGCGATTTCCTGATCAGCCGAATTGATCGCAAACTTAAGTCGATCACATTCATTTGTAATCGTCTGTAGTTCGCTGCGCAGTTTCTCGATTAAAGCTTTGACTTCGATCAGTGAGTTAGTGTTCTTCGATCCACCACGGGCGCGAGATTTAGTGAAGAAATCGCCATCGCGAGTAACCACAGTAAGTTCAGGGTGGTTACGCAAAATATCAGCAGCTTCGACAGCAGTTTCAGTGACTACGGTTTTGCCTAGGAGATCCGAAATCAAATCAGAGACTGAACTTGAGCGAATATGCGCAGTAATCGAAGTTAAGCCGCCGGCAAGTGCTACCGAATTGCTACCTTGGTTCTGGTGAACCAAAACATCAGCTTGACCAAGATCTTCATTACGCAAAGTGCTTAGCGCGGTAATTGCTGCAGAAATATCTTGCACCACGATGGCATCTGCTAATTGACCTAGCGCCGCGGCTACGGCATTTTCCCAGCCGGCATCAATTTCAATTAACGAGGCAAGTGAGCCAAGAGTTGCTAGGCCACGTGGTTCGCGCAGAAGTGCAGCTGCACCATTTCGTGATTGGGCCGATAGTTCTAACGCTTCTAATTTTGATTCAAGTGCATTGCGCGAACGATCAGCAACGCGTTCAGCATCGACAAGTTTCTGATGTTCATCGCGTGCTGACGCTAGCGCCGACTTGGCACTTTCAAATGCGGCATCTAAACCAAGTTCGCCTGAATCAGCGCTAGCAATTTCTAGTTCGTGAGTTGCATACTCTCGTTGCGCGAGATCGCGACGATTAGCTGCCTCGTCGCGGGCTTTGGTTAAGCGTGCGATTTCTTCAGACATCGCATCAAGGCGAGCTGCTAATGACTTGATATGGCCTTCTTGGCGCGCGGTGCCTTCGCGTTGATCTGCAATTGCACGTAGGGCGGCGGCGATGCGGTTTTCTTCGGCAACTAGTGCGGCTTCGGCTGCTGCTAGCGCCTGTGATGCCTCGGCTAAGTTGGTGCGAGAAAGTTGTACAACAGTTTGCAACTGAGATTCTTCGCCACGCAGATTCTGCGCCTCGGCCTCAAGAGCTTCGGGGTCACGACCTGCAGTACGGGCTTCTTCAGCTTCTTCGGCTAAAAAGCGGGAACGCTCTTGGGCCAAGCTTTGAGTTCCGCGGAACTTCTCACGCAATGAATTTAGTTGATAGAAAGTCTCTTGGGCTTGAACTAAGCGCGGGCTATCTACTGCTGCCTGTGAATCTAACTCTTCTTCGCGACGGCGAACTCGTTCGAGCTCGGCTTCAACTAACGAACGCTTTTCACGTAACGCGGTTTCGTCAGCAACTTCAGCAGTAAGAGTCTTGGAAAGTTCGATGTAATCATCTGCGAGCAAACGCAATTTTGCATCGCGCAGATCAGCCTGAATAGTTGCAGCTTTCTTCGCAACTTCGGCTTGACGACCTAGTGGCTTTAATTGACGGCGAAGTTCAACAGTTAAATCTTGAACGCGCGCCATATTGGTCTGCATTGAATCTAATTTGCGCAGCGCTTTCTCTTTGCGCTTACGGTGCTTAAGAACTCCGGCTGCTTCTTCAATAAAGCCACGACGTTCTTCGGGTGTTGCCATCAAGATAGCATCGAGTTGGCCTTGGCCAACGATCACGTGCATTTCGCGACCGATACCTGAGTCGCTGAGTAGTTCCTGAATATCTAGTAAGCGCGAAGCTTCACCATTTATTTGATATTCACTTTGGCCGCTGCGGAATAAAATTCTAGAAATTGTTACTTCGGCATAATCAATTGGAAGTGCGCCATCGGAATTATCAATTGTTAAGGAGACTTCGGCTCGACCAAGTGGCGAACGTCCGCTTGTTCCAGCGAAAATAACGTCTTCCATTTTGCCGCCGCGCAGGGACTTGGCCCCTTGCTCACCCATAACCCAGGTAAGGGCATCGACCACATTGGATTTTCCAGAGCCGTTCGGACCGACCACACAGGTGATGCCTGGCTCAAGGCGCAGGGTCGTCGATGACGCGAAGGACTTAAAGCCCTTGAGCGTGATGCTCTTCAAATACACGCGGCAAACCTACCTTGCCGCAGGCTCTACTTCTGACAGTACGGGCAGAAATGAGAGGAACGATTTGCGAAAGAGATTCTTTTTATCAATCGATGGCATCTAGAACATGGTTCGCCTTCGCAACCATAAACCTCTAGTTGAACCTCAAAGTAACCACTCTCACCATTTACATTTATGTAGAGATCATCAAATGAAGTTCCACCAGATTCCAAAGCTCGCGCCATGATTTCGCGAGCGCTATCAATTAATAGATTGATTTTCTTGGTGGAAAGATCGCTACAGATTCGTTCTGGGTGAATTTTTGCCGCCCAAAGTGATTCGTCTGCATAAATATTTCCGATTCCACTCAAAATCTGTTGATCCAAGATCGCGCTTTTGATTCTGCTTTTGCGGGTGCGCAGGTTTGCAACAACGCTAGCTTGATCAAAATTCGGGTCAAATAAATCTGGCGCAATGTGCGCCGCCATCGTAGGAATTCCTTCAATTAAGTTATCGACAGCCAGCCAACCAAAGGTGCGTTGGTCGATGAAACGCAGTTCACGATTCTTTTGTAGGCCGCCAGCCAAAGTAAATCGTGCTCGCACATGACGTTCATCAACTTTGCCGATTGGTTGGACTAAGAACTGACCGCTCATTCCGAGGTGCGCCATAAGTACTTGCGGGCGATCTAGCTCAAACCATAAGAACTTACCGCGACGGTTAATACCAGTAACTTTGGCGCTTTCAAGAGAAGTTATCGGAGACCAAGAATCAGGGCGTTGTACTCGTGGATGTAACGCTTGAATATTTTTTAACTTCTTACCGATCACCCAACGCTCTAAGCCGCGTCGGACCGTTTCAACTTCCGGAAGTTCCGGCATCTTTTAAAAAGTTTTCGGCTTTGAGAAGTTCGTATGCGCCGCGCGCTGCATATTGTTCAGCTTCGCGCTTGCTCTTACCTTCGCCTTGGCCAACTACTACCCCTCCAAGTGCTACTGCCGCTTTAAAACTCTTGTCATGATCTGGTCCTTCTTCAGTAACTGAATACTCAGGAACCCCTCGGCCGTGGGCTGCAGCAAACTCTTGCAGCGCAGTTTTACCATCAAGGCCAGCGCCTTTAGCGATTGCACTTTCTAAGGTATCTGCAATCAGTGAGCGGACAAGTTGGGTGCTCTTTTCAAAACCTAAATCTAGGTAAACCGCGCCAATGAGTGCTTCAAGAGCATCAGCTAAAAGTGAATTCTTATCGCGACCGCCGGTAGTTTCTTCGCCGCGACCTAAGCGAATGTATTTTCCTAATTGCAAAGTGCGAGCAATATCGGCAAGTGCGCGCATGTTTACAATGCCCGAGCGCAATGGCGATAAACGAGACTCGTCGAGATCGGGATACTTCAAATAAAGTTCTTCGGTAACAATTAGACCAAGAACTGAATCGCCTAAAAATTCAAGGCGTTCATTTGTTTCTTTCGCACCGCTTTCGTAAGCAAAAGAACGATGCGTAAACGCTAATTCAAGTAGAACCGGATCAACTTCAAATCCGAGCTGCTTGGTTAGCGCTGAATACAGATCAGACCTCAAGTACCTGACGACGGTTGTAAGTACCGCAAGTTGGGCATGCTGTGTGCTGAAGCTTTGGCTGTTGGCACTGTGGGCAAGCCGCTAGTGCAGCTGCAGTTGTTTTCCACATGCTTCGACGTGAGCGCGTCTTTGAACGCGACATCTTTCGCTTTGGTACTGGCACGATGCACTTCCTTCACAAAACAAATATCTGGAGAACCGAGCCTAGGTGGGCGCGGTAGGTGGGTAAGTATTCCCTATTTAGGCTCAATCGGGAAATCCAGCCCGTCCAGCGCCTTCCAGCGCGGATCTACCGCCTCGTGGGCATGGTCTTCGGGCAGGGTGGCCCATTTCTCGCCGCACTCGGGGCAAAGGCCCAAGCAATCGAGATCGCAGAGCGGGTTAACCGGAAGCGCCAAAACCAAGGCATCACGAATCGGTGTCTCCAGATTAAGGATGTCTCCTTCCATCATGAACTCTTCTTCGAGATCTAAATCCTCTTCGTCGTCGCGCTTTTTCTTACGCCCGCCACGATCATTCGTTGGCTCGTAGCGGTAGAGCTCTTGCATCGTGCGATTTAACTCAATTTCAATTGGATCTAGGCAACGAATGCATTCACCTTTGGCAACGGCATAAATTTGTCCCGTTGCTAAAATTCCTTCAGTTACGGATTCCAGACGCAAATCAACTTCAATTACTTCGCCAACTGGAACTGCCATTAACTCAACGCCAACGCGTTCTAGAATTTCCAGATCTAAGGTGTATTCCTTCATCTCGCCAGCGCGACGTGGTAGCTCATAAGTATTTAGCTCATAAACGCGCTCAGGACGTGACATTGCTCCGCTAACCAGCCTTAATTATTTTTCGTCAGCAAGTTGTGAAAGAACATCGCGTTCATCTGCGCCCGCTAGTTTTTCACGGCCACGAGTAACAGCGTCCATGGTCTTATTTAAAATAACTTCGAGAGTTGCAAGTCGGGAATCAATGTATTTCTCAACTTCAGCACGTTCATCTTCAGCGGCTTCGCGACCTTGCGCCAAGATCCGCTTAGATTCTTCGCGCGCAGCTTTAACTATTGCAGTCTGCTCAATCATTTGGGCAACTTCTTCGCGAGCCCTAACAATAAGCGCCTCGGCATTTTGGTGGCCTTCTTCAATAATTTGATCACGTTGCGCAATTATTTGTTGGGCATACTCGAGATCTTTAGGTAGCCCATCTTTAATGAGATCGAGTAGTTCAAGAAATTCACCACGATGAAGCACGAAGGATGCCGAAAGTGGAACTCCGCGGGCATCTTCTACTTGTTGAATAGCTGCATTTAAATTCTCTAGTGATTCCATATTACTTTCCTGCTTCCCGGGCTTTTAAGGCCGCATTCACAACTGGTGGAACCATGCCCGACACATCGCCGTCGTAATGAGCTAATTCTTTGATCAACGAAGACGATAAGAAGGAATGAGCTGGCGAAGTCGCCATAAACATTGATTCGACCCCTGAGCCTTGCAAATTAACTTGCGCCATTTGTAGCTCATAGTCAAAATCTGACATTGCGCGCAAGCCCTTAATGATTACATCAATATTATTTGCCTTGCAGTACTCGCCAAGTAAGCCTTTCCAAGAATCCACCTTCACATTGCCAAACTTGGCAGTTGTTTCGGCGATCATTGCCATGCGCTCTTCAACGGTGAAATAACCTTCTTTAGCTCGGTTGTTTCCGACCGCAACTACAACTTCATCAAATTGCGCACTGGCACGTCCGATGATGTCGAGATGTCCATAAGTGATGGGATCGAATGATCCTGGGCATACAGCGCGTTTCATAAGGTAAACGCTAGCAAGGTATTGCGAAGTAAGCCATTTTCACGCGTGGTTTAAATAGTAAATTGTGGCTTGTCCGTAATTCTTGCTGCGTGCCAGTTCATATCCGATCGGCCAGCTTGGCTCTTTTGAACGGCTGGTTCGCTCAACTGCAATAAGTGCATCATCACTTAAAAAATCACCAAGATGTAAATTGCTCAGCACTTCTTCGAGATCGCTATTTGAATAATCATAGGGCGGATCAATGTAAACGATCTCATACTTAATTTTCGCCGGCGCTTTCACAAACTGTTCAGCGTTCATTGCGAATAGTTGAAACTTTCCAGCCGGCTTTGCTGCGGCGACTATTTCAATATTGGCATTGATGGTGCGTTGTGCGCCGAAATCTTTTTCAACCGCGTGCACAATTGAAGCACCACGTGATTGCGCCTCTAAACCAATTGCGCCACTGCCAGCAAAGAGATCTAAGAAATTTAATCCAACAAACTCGCCGAACTCAGAAGTTAGCGATGAAAAAATAGCTTCGCGAGCTCTATCTGAAGTTGGTCGGGTTGCATCGGCAACACTTGCCAGTGGTCGCCCTTTTGCAACGCCTGCAATAATCCGCATAACTAACTATCCCCGATCAATGAATTCACTAGCAGTATCTGATTCTAATTGAGCTAGCGCTTTCGCTAATTCGCTTTCATAACTCAAAGCTGGGTCTTGCTCGATCAATGCTGAAGCTTCATCGCGAGCGACTTCAATCATGGCCTCGTCGCGTAGAACTCTAAGCAGGCGCAACTTTGATTTAGCACCTGACTGCGAAGCTCCCATTACATCGCCCTCGCGGCGTTGTTCGAGATCGATGCGTGAGAGTTCAAAACCATCTTGGGTAGCGGCGACTGCTTCTAAACGGACTCGCGCTGGAGTTTCTGGTTCGGCACCGGTAACAAGAAGACATAAACCTGGCGCACTTCCGCGGCCGATTCGACCACGTAATTGATGCAACTGAGAAACACCAAATCGATCAGCATCCATAATCACCATGACCGTGGCATTTGGCACGTCAACGCCAACTTCAATCACAGTAGTTGAAACCAATACATCGATTTCACCCGCTGCAAAAGCTTTCATGGTGGCATCTTTTAATTCACTGGTTTGGCGACCATGAAGGGGGGCTAATTTAAGTCCTTTGAGTGCGCCACTATGGAGTTCTGGCGCTAGTTCTTCGACGCTTGCCATGCTCTTACTTTCTTCGCCATAAAGAAAATCCAAATCAGCATCTTCTGGCGTACCGGCACTAATACGCGGGGCCACAATGTAAGCCTGATGACCCTTAGCTACATCTTCTTTAATGCGCGACCAAGCGCGTTCCAGATGTGCTGGCTTTTCTAAAACTGGAATCACGTGCGTGGAAATTGGTGATCTGCCTAGCGGTAATTCGCGCAGTGTTGAAACATCTAAGTCGCCGAACACAGTCATTGCCACTGTTCTTGGAATTGGCGTAGCAGTCATTACCAATAAGTGTGGCGGTAACTTAGCTTTAGTTTTTAAAGCATCACGTTGCTCAACCCCAAAGCGATGTTGCTCATCAACCACAATTAAACCAAGATCATTGAATTGCACAGTTTGGCTTAACAACGCGTGAGTTCCAATCACAATTCCGGCATCACCTGAAGCGGCTAGAGTTAAAGCTTCTTTACGAGCTGCTGCACTTTGTGACCCAGTAATTAAAGTTATTTGTGTTGCATTCTCGGCGCTACCTAATTGACCACCAAGTGCCAGTGGTCCTAAGAGCTTTTCAATAGTTCGTAAATGTTGCGCCGCTAATACTTCAGTCGGTGCTAGTAGTGCGGCTTGTCCCCCGCTATCAACTACGGCGAGCATGGCTCTAAGGGCAACGATTGTTTTACCTGAACCTACTTCGCCTTGCAGTAAGCGATGCATCGGATGACCGGCAGCCAAGTCTTCTTCGATTTCTTTGGCAACCGCCAATTGACCACCAGTTAATTTAAATGGCAGTGAATTATCAAAAGTCTCAAGCAGGCCACCAGTTCGAATTGGTCGCGCAGTTGCTGTAAGCGCTCGAGCTGCAGCGCGTCGCTTAACTAGCAATAACTGCAACAAGAAAGCTTCATCAAAAGTTAAACGTTCGCGTGCCAGTTCCGCTAAATCTAAATCTGTTGGCTTATGTAGGTTAATCAGTGCTTCGCGCAGGGTTGGGTAACCCATTCGCTCACGTAGATAGTTGGGCAACGGATCTGGAATCTCATCGAGAGAATCGATTGCTAGCTCTATACATTTAGCAATTTTCCAAGAAGGTAGCTTTGCAGTTGCAGAATAGATCGGTAAAAACTTGCCAGCGAATTGCGCAACAGCATCATCAACATCGCTGCCATCGGCAACCATCTCGTAATCCGGATGCGTTAATTGGCGCTTTCCATTAAAGACCCCGATCTTGCCCGCAAATAAACCTTGTCGACCCGGTTTTAACTCTTTCTCGCGCCAAGCTTGATTAAAGAAAGTTAGCGAGAGTTTGGCGCTGCCATCTGTAACTATTACTTCGAGAATTCCGCCTTTACGTCCACGCATTGGCCGATTGCTGGCAGAGAGTACTTCAGCCAAAATGGTGACCTCATCGCCAGCATTTAATAGCGCGATATCGGTGAGCTCGCCGCGCACCACATAGCGACGCGGGTAGTGACGCAGCAGATCATCGATGCTGACGATTCCAAAATTATCGGTCAGGACTTTTGCGGTGCGATCTCCGATCACATCGCGCGCTTTATTCTCTAGTCCAGCCACCGTCGTATTCTCTCGCTTTTTCGCTATGACTGGCCTTTTCGCAAGCGTGATTCGCCTTTAGAGGGGGTGGCAAGGTAACCTTTACTCCTGCCTGAAGCGGCCTAGCTGTTTTGGCGCATTATCCAATTGATTAGCTAATAAGGAGCACGACCATGGCAGCAAACTGCGATATCTGTGGCAAAGGCCCAAGCTTTGGAAACAAAGTTTCGCACTCACAGGTAAAGACTCGTCGTCGCTGGAATCCAAATATTCAGCGCGTGCGCACCCTAGTAGCAGGCGCAACTAAGCGTCAGAACGTTTGTACCTCTTGCCTTAAGGCTGGCAAAGTAACTCGTTAATCTCTTTTTTTAATCGAAATGGCGCCAGGTATCTGGCGCTTTTTCATTTCCCCGAATAGTTAAGCCGCTGCCACTTTTAACTTGGCCGATTAACAAACCAGGTAAATCATGGCCAGTTGCCATGAACACATGATCTTCTCCGCCACCTAAGACCAAATCAGATATTGAAATTCCTATCTCTTGGCTTAGTGCGCGTAACTCGGCGAACTCAGTTGCCGCATCAAATAGTTTGAGATCTATTTCAAACTCTACATTTGAAGCCACCGCCATTTGTTCGGCTTGGGTCATAAGGCAATCGCTGATATCACTCATCGCCGTCGCGTTAGCTAAATTTGCGGCGTAGGCATAATTAAGAGTTGGTGCACGGAAAGCAGCAACTGCGCGCTTAGCTGATTCAGATTCAATTACTAAACCTTTATCGAGAATAGCTAAACCAGCACGCGACCAACCTGGCACATTAGAAAGATAAATCTGATCACCAACTTGTGCTCCGCTACGCAAGATCGCAGTTTCAACTTCACCTATTGCCGTAATCGCGATTGTTATGTTGGCCCCTTTAGCGAGGTCTCCCCCGACAACGGCAGCACCAACTAGGTTTGCCTCGAACAATATTCCTTTAGCTAAATTCTTAATCCATTCCAGATCTTCATTTCCGGTTAGCGATACAGCGAGAACTAAGAAGGTTGGCTTTGCGCCCATGCTAAATACGTCAGCTAAATTTGCCGCCGTTATCTTGCGACCGATTTCAAAAGCACTTGACCATTCCTGCCGAAAATGAACTCCTTCGACCGCCATATCCGTTGTGATAACCGTACGGTTTGATGTTCGAATAACTGCAGCGTCATCGCCAATGCCCACTTCTAGATTTGGATTACCGCTCGCAAAAACTTGCGCCAACAGCGCAATAACTTCGCTCTCAGTAAAAGCCATGCGGTGATTCTATTCCCGCGAGATATCCACTAGAGAATTGGAGGCGAAATGCGCTACCTTTGCCACTTAGTTCAGTGCAATAAGGAGACCAAAATGTCAGTACAGGCCTACATCTTGATTCAGACCGAAGTTGGAAAAGCGGACAGTGTCGCTAAGTCCGTCTCGGCGATCGCTGGCGTAACCCTGGCTGAAGGCGTTACTGGTCCTTACGATGTAATTATGCGCGCAGAGGCACCAAGCATGGAAGATTTTGGTCGCATGATTCTTTCAAAGGTGCAGGGCGTCGCTGGCATTACTCGCACCCTGACTTGCCCAGTAACTTCTTACTAAAACTTAATTTCCTAACGGTCCGTTAGTTCTGCGCTTAGCTGTATCAATCAGCGCTTGCACAATCTGCTCATAACTTTTTCCGGTTGCTGCCCACATTTTTGGAAAGACTGAAGTAGCCGTAAATCCAGGCATGGTGTTAATTTCATTAATCACAACTTCGCCTGCATTAGTGAAGAAGAAATCGACTCGAGCTAATCCACTACAGCCAAGAGACGTGAATGCATCAAGGGATGCCGCACGAATTGCATCGCTAGCACTTGTCGGAATATCGGCCGGAATAATGATGTCGGTTGCGCCATCTAAATATTTTGCTTCGAAATCATAGAACTCAAACTTTGAATCAATTTTAATTTGGCCAACTTTAGAAGCCTGTGGTTTGCCTTCAATTTCTAACACTGCACATTCAATCTCTAGGCCAACGACTGCACTTTCGACCATGGCTTTTGGATCAAAGCGATGCGCTTCGGTAATTGCAATTGCTAATTGATCAGCGCTCTTAACTTTAGTAGTGCCTCGACTCGAACCACCTCGTGCTGGTTTAACAAAGAGTGGGTAGCCAAGAGCATCAGCTTTCTTCTGCCATTCTGAATTGTCACTGCTCCATTGCATTGCAGTTACGGTAAATCCATCGGCAACCTTTAAGCCATGTGCTGCAAAAATTGGTTTGGCAAATGACTTATCCATAGCTACGGCTGAAGCTAAAACACCACTTCCAACGTAGGCAATGTTGGCGCTTTCAAAGAAACCTTGGATAGAACCATCTTCGCCATATGGACCATGCAGCGTCGGGAAAACTACATCGACGTTAAGCGCTTTGCCATCAACGCTAAAACCGGCAACATCTGCCACGACGCTAGGTGCGTTACTTGGAACTTCAGGTAATTTTCCATCGACAATGCTTAGTTGGTGAGTTTGTGGAACTAAAACCCACTTGCCCTCTTTGGTAATGCCAATTAGTAAAACGTCATATTTTGTACGATCAATTGCGGTTAGGACTCCCCCGGCTGACAAGCATGAAATCTCGTGTTCAGAGCTACGACCACCAAATATGATCGCAATCGTCTCTTTACTCATTTGATGAAGTTTTCTGACTCGGTGCTGATCTTCATCAAACGATCCATCGCTTCTTGCGGGGTTAAAAGGCCTTTAATCAAATCAGCTACGGCTTCAATAATTGGGACCTCAACACCTACGCGGTGAGCAACTTCAATTACCGCACTCGCTGAGGCCACACCCTCGACCGTGCGTGAGAAATGCTGGCGAGCATTTTCATAGCTGCCACCTCGACCAATTGCTTCGCCAAAAGTACGGTTACGTGAAAGTGGTGAACCACAAGTTGCGACTAAGTCACCCATGCCGGCAAGACCAGCTGCAGTTAATGGCTCTGAGCCATGCGCTGCACAGAGTCGTGCAACTTCATTTAATCCGCGGGTAATAATCATTGCTTGGGTATTTTCACCTAAATCCAAACCAATTGCGATACCAACAGCTAACGCGATTACATTTTTTACCGCACCAGCTAATTCGCAGCCCATTACATCGGTAGAGGTGTAGACCCGGTAATACTTGGCTTTAAAAATCTCTTGCAGTTCTTTTGCTAGTTCGATTGATTGCGAAGCCACAACCGCCGCTGCAGGTTGACGCAAAATTAATTCATCGGCCAAGTTCGGACCGGTAATTACCGCAATTTTGCGATTGGGCAAGATCTCCTCGATGATCTCACTCATGCGCATCTGAGTCGAAATCTCAATACCTTTTAAAGTACTGATAATTACTTCATCACCTTTAAACAAAGGCTTTAGTTCGGTTAGCTTCTCGCGCAAACTCTGCGCTGGAATTGCTAACACAATATATCTCGAGTGGGCAAATGCTTCGTTGATGTCGCTCGTCGCTTTAAGCGACTCTGGCAAAACTTGGCTACCTAGATACTTGGTATTGGTGTGCGAGGTGTTGATCTCGGCGACAACTTCTTCGCGACGCCCCCACAATAAAACGTCATTGGCCCCATCAGCTAACACCTGGGCCATCGTGCTTCCCCAAGCGCCAGCGCCTAGAACGGTAATTTTCGCCATTACTTGCGCTTCTTCTTGTAGTTTCCGGTGCGAGGTAACGCAGAATTATGAGGATCAAAAATCTCGGTGGGGCGCTTTTCGCCACGAAGTTCTTCCAAGATCGAAGTAATAGCTGCCATCGCGTAAGCGGTTGCTTCAGCCATTGCTTCGGGGTCTCCTTCTTTGCCGTACCACTTACTAAAATCTAGTGGAGCCCCAGCCTTTACCTGCAATTTCGTGCGTGGAAAAAACTTAAATTTTTTACCGTAAGCGGGCAAAACTTCCTGAGCCCCCCATTGCGCAACCGGAATAACTGGCGCTTTGGTAATTACCGCGAGTCGCGCTAGACCGGTCTTAGCAACCATCGGCCATGAATCAGCATCGCGAGTTAGCGTACCTTCTGGGTAAACACCAAGCATGTGTCCAGCCTTTAGAAAAGCTTGTGCATGGATTAGTGCAGCTCCAGCATCCTTTGTTTCACGTTCAACCGGAACTTGGCCAGCCTTATGCAATACGAACCCGACAATAGGAACTCTAAAAACCGAAGCTTTTCCCAGGAATCTAGGCGCGCGACCATTCTTATAAAGAAAATGCGCAAAAACTAGCGGGTCGAAATAGGAAATGTGATTGCAGCAAACAATAACTGGGCCGCTCTTAGGAATATTGTGCGAGCCTTGCCAATTATGTTTTGAAACCAAATTGATTAACGGAATTACCAGCCGACTAGCAATTGCGAACGATGCGTTGTTGCCAAGTGGATTACCTTTTGGTGGCGCGTAAGAAATATTCAGTGGCGCACTTTCCATAGGTTCTATCTTAGTTTAAAAAGGAATAAAAAACGGGGCTACCTCGAAAGGCAGCCCCGTTAATTTATTTCTAAATTACTTCTTCTTCTTCTTAGCTGCTGGCTTCTTCTTAGCAGGAGCCTTCTTTGCAACCTTCTTCTTAGCTGCTGGCTTCTTAGCTGCAGCCTTCTTCTTTGCAGGAGCCTTCTTAACAGCCTTCTTCGCTGCTGGCTTTGCAACTGGCTTTGCTACAACTACGACTGGCTTTGGAGCTGGTCCTAGCTTGCGCTCGCCTGAGATTGCATCCTTAAGACCCTTTGCAG
>JBILXJ010000062.1:0-5706 GCA_044378655.1 Candidatus Planktophila sp.
ACTTTTTCAACTATTTGACCGATCTATCGATCAGCTTTATCCCTTAACTTTGTAAATCAACTTAGATCCAACCTTTGTGCAAACCAGTGGCTGGTTTGTTGAGGTTTTAGCTAGCCAACCTACTTCAGGACATACTCCTGAGCGAAGTGCTAACGCATTCACTTCCATGGTGTACCAACCCTTTGCATCTTTACGCCATTCATAGACGTTGATGCCATCTGACTGATACATGTTGTGCTCTGGGCCTGGGTGAATACGAACACCAGATGGTGTCATCTTCGCAGGAATATCTAGCTTCTCCATCGCATCGCGAACCTTGGTTCCGTCCAGTGAACGAACCTTGTTAGCAGCAACTGCATATGCATACAAGCAGTCAGCAGCAATTGCAGTTCCGTTAGGCGATGTTGCGCCTGACTTCACGCCAGTTGCTGAACCGTAAGCCTTAACGATTGCATCTGTGTGTGCCTTGTAACCTGGCTGCCATGCTGTGCGCAATGGCCACTGGTAGTTAGGCGCAGCCATGAGTGTTCCAGCAAAGTCATCGCCGCCAGTTTCGTGGAATGCGATGTTCTGTGCTCCAGAACCACCCATCAAGGTGCCCTTGAACTTAAGTTCTTTAGCAGCCTTAGCTGTGTAAGCACCGTATGCGTTGTTTGAGATGATTACTGCATCTGCACCCTTATCAATCAACTTCTGAAGTTCAGCGTTGTGTGATGTGGCAGTTGAAGTGATTTTTTCCCAACCTAGGTAAGTAATTCCGTACTTAGAAGCTTGTGCTGTGATGTAAGCATCAAAGTCTGTACCAGTTGGGCCAGACTCGTAGATCATGCCGATCTTCTTGATGCTCTTCTTTTGAGCAACAACCATAAGTGCAGTCAAGGTGTCCTTGTAGAAATCTTGGGAACGGAAACCGTACTTATAATCGGTAAAGTCAAGAGCTGCTACTGCAGGTTGGCAGTTAAGCTTCTTGGCTGCTTCGTAAAAAACTGAAGCACCTTGATAGAAAGATGAAATTGATGGTCCAACAACTAAGTTAACTGATGAATCACCAGCAAGTTCCTTAGCATGGTTTGCTGAAGCAACTGGATCTAGACCGCCATCACGAATAACGAGTTCGATCTTTGCGCCACCAACACCACCGGCTGCGTTAATTTGATCTGCAACAACTTGTAGTGAGTTGCGCTGTGAAATTCCAAGGACTGCGAAAACTCCAGTCATTGGAGCAACTAAGCCAACTTTAATCTTATCTACTTTTGAATTCCAAACTTTCTTTGGAACGAGACCTGGATTATCTGCAGCAGTTGCTGTTACAGCTGTGCCAAATAATGCAGTTGCTGCAACTGCAGCAATGATTACTTTCTTTTTAAACACATTTCCTCCATCACTAACTGTGGATGTGTATCGCTCACCGAAACACCGTTCCATTACAGTAAGCAATCGCAACTGCAAGGTCAAGGGTTTAGCCAATAAAACGCGATAAATATGCGTTATATATAAGTATTACAATTTGTAATCATGTTCCGCTAGTTGGAACTATTTATGAAAAGCAAATAAAATAAGGGTTTTAGAGGGTATTTAGTTTCGGCAAAAGTTCAAAAAGCCCGTCGTAAGAAGTTCGTAGAACATCGCCACTTGTTGCCCCTGGTGGAATTAGCTCTAGCCAATCTGCCCATCCGCCATAGCGCTGGCCGATTGTTTCGGTTACCTGTTCTAACGAGCCATGAACGGTCATCGCATCTACTAACTCATCAGGTAAATCTGAAGTTGGCGTAGTCGTGAAGCCAGCGCTTGCCGTAATTTCATGGAAGTACGGAACATTGCGATACATATCAAAAGATGGCCTAAGCACATCTCGTGCCTTTTTCGCATCTGGTTCAATCAGAACGCGCACCATCGCACTTCGCTGACATTGGTTTCCAGAGATCTGTGAACCTGCTGCGAGTGCCGGTTCTAAACTTTGATGCAGCCACTCATAGGTGTGTAGCCAATTTACGATTACGCCATCGGCAATTTCGCCAGCTAATTTCGCCATGCCTGGTCGGGTAGCCGCTAAGTGAATTGGAATTGAGTCACGTAATGGTTTAGCTAAACGTTGGTAGCCATTGATCTGATAAAACTCACCCGAGAAATTTGCTTTCGCGCCACTGTGGGCTAACCAGCTTTCACGTATCGCTGCAACGTATTCGCGCATGCGCACTGTTGGTCGGGCTGGGTCAATTTGATAATGCTCACGATTCCAATGATCAGGCATTGTTCCAAGCCCTAATTCAAATCGGCCATCGGTGATCGAATCAATTGTGGTCGAACCAAGTGCAGTATTTACCGGGGGTCTAACCCAAGTAGTAATCGCAGTAATGATTTTTGGCTTACATGTTACGGTGCCAAAATAAGTAGCTGAAGCAATACTTTCATTGGCAGCTTCACCAACACAAAGTGCATATGCGCCAGCTGCTTCAGCACTTTGAGCAATATCGCGGTATTCCGGAAGTGGGATACCAACAACACCCATAGCTAATCCGATTTTCATTTAACTTAAATTTTCTTCTTCGGGATATAGCCCATGCGCTTTGATAGACGGGCAGCTGAATCAAGTAGTAACGGTACGCATTGGGAAAGCTCAGATTTAAAGCGATCTGCTGGGCCGCAGACGCTAATTACTGCAATTGGCGTGCCTGAGCGATCAAAGATTGGTGCGGCAACTGAAGCAGAGCCGGCCTGTCTTTCACCAACTGATTGTGAATATCCACGAGTTCTAATCTGACGTAACTCATAAATAATCTTTGCCGGATCAGTTGGCGTTACAGCAGTAATCGGCTTCAACTTGCGCTTTAGGTATTGCAAAATTTCGGTCTCTGGCATCCAGGCTAAAAATGCCTTTGATGAACTTCCGGCATGCAACGGGTGGGTAATGCCCATAGCAACTGACATCACAATTTCGCGATTTGGAATAACTTGATCAACATAAAGTCGTTCAAATCCTGATCTAATTGAAAGTGTGGCAGTTTCATGAGTGGCGCGTGACAGCGCTGCAAGTTCAGGAGCGGCAAGGGAACGAATATCTAATTGAGCCAGACAAGTTAAGCCAAGAGCAAGGGATGAAGTACCCAGTGTGTAGCGGCGAGATTCCTCAATTAAATCAATGAAGCCGCGACTACGTAGGGATGCCAGTATGCGGTGCACGGCAGCTTTAGATAAACCTAAGTTACGAGCAATTTCGGTGATGCCCAGATCAGGTTCACCACATTGTGAAAATAGAAGCAGCACATCTGCGGCACGTTCAACCGTGGCGATTCGCTGTGATTTGCTTTCAACGGCCATTACTTAAACCTCTTTCAAATCCTATTTCTACAGGTGGATCTGTAACTAAGCGAGTTGAAATGAATTCCCACCAATCATCTTGAGAAACGCGTTCGGTTTCCCATTCTTCATTTTTTTTCAATGTTCCCAACGCTTTGCGATATTCACCAAAGCCGGCTTCATCTTCAAAGGCTGACCAAGATTCAATTGTGTAGCTGTCTCCGATTACGCTGTAATACCAGCGAACGCTTTTGACCATAGGTAATTCTTGGTAAAACCACTTCTCACGATCTTCTAACCAATTCCAAAACTCTTTCATATTTCGGCGTGACTTTTCCGAGAGATGCATTTTGTAAACTAGATAAATCATTATGAACACCTCTCCTATTTCGAAAATGGAATCGCGTTCCGCAGAACGTAACACCATAAAATAGAATTGGGAAGAGGAAACTCTTGTTTAACGCCCCACATTTCAGGTATTGTGGCGGAACAAGGTTTCACTAGGTGGAACGATCGAATTTGGCGAAAGGTGCGGCGATGGCGACATATGACCTACTAATTAAGAATGTAAAAGTAGTCAATCACGATGGCGAATCAGCAACACCACTAGACATTGCAGTGACCAACGGCATCGTTACCGAGATTGCCGCTGGGCTCGATGAAAGTAACGCGAAAAAAGTTGTCGATGGCACGGGCCGTGTTGCATATCCTGGCGCCGTAGATGCGCACCAACATTGGGGTATCTATAACACCCTTGATCAAGACACAGTTTCCGAAAGTAAGGCCTCAGCTCAAGGCGGCGTGACCACTGCGATTACTTACATGCGCACCGGTCAGTACTACTTAAATAAGGGCGGCAGTTATCTAGATTTCTTCCCCGAAGTTCTGGCCCTCAGCGAGAACCGTGCCCATATTGATTACGGTTTCCACTTAGCGCCAATGACTAAGCAGCACATCACAGAAATTCCAGAAATCATTTCGCAGTTTGGTGTGAGCTCATTCAAGATTTTTATGTTCTACGGCAGCCACGGGCTACATGGTCGCTCTAATGACCAGTCATCATTCTTGATGACTCCCCCAGATGAGCGATACGACATTGCACACTTTGAGTTTGTAATGCGCGGAGTGCAAGCAGCCCGCGAAAAGTTTGGTGACAAAGCAGATGCCATCTCACTCGGCCTGCATTGCGAGACTGCTGAAATCATGAGCGCGTACACCAAGATTGTTGAAGAAGAAGGTAAGTACAGCGGGCTTGAGGCATACCACCAATCTCGCCCACCACACTCTGAAGGTTTGGCAATTACGATTGCTTCATACCTGGCATATGAGACCGAACTTCCAAATATCAACTTGTTGCATTTAACTTCTCGCAAGGCAGTTGAAGCTGCCATGATGATGCAGAACACTTTCCCACATATTAATTTCCGTCGCGAAGTCACTGTGGGGCACTTACTTGCTGACATTGAGAACTCAAAAGGCGTTGGCGGCAAGGTAAATCCACCACTTCGCCCACGTGCAGATGTTGAGTCGCTCTGGACTCATTTAAAGGCAGGTCATCTTGACTGGGTTGTAAGCGACCACGCTTGCTGCAAAGAAGAACTCAAATTTGGAAATCCTAAGGAAGATGTTTTCTTAGCTAAGTCCGGCTTCGGTGGCGCTGAGTATCTGCTACCTGGCATGGTTACCGAAGGTTTGCAACGCGGTCTAACTCGCCCAGAAATTGCTAAGTTAACTTCATACACACCAGCACAACGTTATGGCCTTAAGAAAAAAGGTTCGCTCGCTGTTGGTTTTGAAGCTGACATCGCACTTGTAGATGAAAACGTAAACTACACAGTGCGCGCTGCTGATTCAGAATCAACTCAGGGCCACACTCCATTCGAAGGTTTCACATTAACTGCCAAAGTAACTGACACATTTGTGCGCGGAAATCATGTTCTAGAAAATGGCAAGATTGTCGGTAGTGCAATCGGAAAGTATCAGTTCCGAGCTTGAGCGCATTAAAAGGAATTCGCGTACTTGATGCCGCAACTTTATTTGCGGGGCCGATGGCTGCCACGATGTTGGCAGATTTTGGTGCCGAAGTAATCAAGATTGAACATCCAACTAAAGGTGACCCTGTTCGTTTACATGGTCATTCCAAAGATGGGGTTCCACTTTGGTGGACCATGTTGGCTCGCAATAAGAAAACTTTGGCACTTGATCTAGGTAAGCCAGCTGGAAGTGAAATTCTAAAAGAATTAATTAAGCAGTCTGATGTTTTCATTGAAAACTTTCGCCCGGGCACACTTGAACGCTGGGGTATCGGCCCTGATGTTTTATTAGCGATAAATCCTAAGTTGATCATTGCTCGTGTTACCGGGTTCGGACAATTTGGGCCTTACTCGCACCGTGCGGGCTTTGGCACCT
>JBILXJ010000012.1:0-18667 GCA_044378655.1 Candidatus Planktophila sp.
ATGAAATGTTTTGAGTTAACTGAGTTGAAGTCTCTACTTCAGAAGGGACAACTTCGGAGGCATCTGGCAATAAGAGCACATCGTCATAGGTCAGGCCCATCATCGCGATCTTGTCATCGCTCATTGCGGCCTCCTTCGTTAATTAGATAAGGCCAAAGTCTAACGGCTCTTTTAAGCCCCTATCGCCTGCGTAATTTCCTCACATGCATGCTGTAAATCAGCCGCTACGGTGACTTCGCTACATTGCTTGGAGTTCCAACCCGGCCCTCCCAGAATAACTTTAGGAGCGGGGCGAACAGCAGGTAATTCTTCGAAGAAACGTGGATCACCATTTGCCGGTAACTGCGCCCAGAGAAATAGCGCTGGCGGAGCCGTTTTTGTAACCATGCCACTTAAGGCTGAAAGTGGAGTTCGTGCCCCTAGGAAGTTCGTCGCGATATCGCGCTCAGCTAATGCAGCGGCCAACGCATGCAATGCAAGAGAGTGAATTTCTTCGCCTACACAAGCCAATAAAACTGGCCGAGAATTAATTGCCTTAAAATCTTCAGAGACTGAATCTCGCAATACTGATTTAATTATTTCAGTTAACAGATGTTCGACTTCGATACCTTCGCCAGTTTTTTCCCAAGTATCTCCAACGATAGTTAGCACTGGAACAACAACGCTCTGCCAGCAGTTAACTACGCCATTTTTAACGATCTCTTGACGAAGCAGATTTGAAATAAACTCACGATCGAGCGCTTCGGCAGCTCGACAAATAGCTTCGACTAAATCTTGCGCAACAACAATTTCAGTTACTAGCGCTGGAATTGAAACTTCACCTTGATGAGCTTTGGCCCGTTCTGCAGCATCACTTGGCGCTACCCCAGTTGTGATCAACCGACGCATCATTATCAACTTGGCAACATCAGCTCTGGAATATCGGCGATGACTACCTTCGACATGTTCACTTGGCCCAAGGCCATAGCGGCGATCCCAGGTCCGCAAGGTCGCCGGGGCCACGCCAATCTGGCGGGCTAAGGCAGCTACGGTCAGGGGTTGATCCATGCCCCAATCTTGGGGGGTAGGTGAGATTCGTGCCACCCGAGTACGCTCAAAGGGCAGTTTTTATCAACTTTCTGGCTTTGGATACTTGAACAACCTATGGCGCGATTATATGATCCTCCTCTAGCCCAAGACAGGAGTCACCATGAGTGAAGTTTCTCGCCTACCCAAGCCAGTAGTAGAAAATTGGAATTGGCAGCAAAGCGGTGCCTGCCAAGAGCTACCGAGTGAAATGTTTTTCCATCCAGATGGTGAACGTGGCCCTCGTCGTCGCAATCGCGAGAATGCTGCCAAAGCTGTTTGTGCCAGCTGTCCGGTGATCGCTGCCTGCCGCGCGCACGCCCTATCAGTTCAAGAGCCTTATGGAATCTGGGGCGGTTTATCTGAAGATGATCGCGTAGCAATTCTGGAACGTGCAGGCGCACTTCCACTATCAACTGCTAGTTAATTATTTAAATCCTCCTCACCGAAATAAAAAACCCGCCGAGAATTCGGCGGGTTTTTTATTTAGTTATTGATTAATGCGAATGTCCACCAGGACCATGTGAGTGACCATGTCCGCCAGCGGCTTCAGGTGCTTCATCGGCCGGACGCTCATACACAACTGCTTCAGTTGTAATAAACATCGCCGCAATTGAAGCAGCGTTAGCTAGTGCTGAACGAGTCACCTTAACTGGATCGATTACACCGTCTTTGGCTAAGTCGCCATAAACATCAGTTGCTGCGTTAAAGCCTTCATTAGCTTTCATCGCGCGAACCTTTGCTACAACTACATAACCTTCAAGACCAGCGTTCTCGGCAATCCAACGAAGTGGCTCGTCACATGCCTTGCGAACTAAACGAACACCAACGGCCTTATCGCCTTCGAAGCCAAGATCGCCTTCGAGAGCATCAGCTGCATGTACTAGAGCTGCGCCACCACCAACAACAATGCCTTCTTCAACTGCGGCACGTGTTGCAGAGATTGCATCTTCTAGACGGTGCTTCTTCTCTTTAAGTTCAACTTCAGTGTGTGCGCCAACTTTGATTACGCAAACGCCACCAGCGAGTTTTGCAACGCGCTCTTGTAGCTTTTCACGATCCCAGTCAGAGTCAGTGTTTTCAATCTCTTTGCGAATCTCGGAAACGCGAGAGGCAACTACTGCCTTGTCGCCAGCACCATCGACGATAGTGGTTGCATCTTTTGAGATAACAACGCGACGTGCGCGACCAAGAGACTCCAGGCCAATTTGATCTAGCTTCATGCCAACTTCGGCAGAGATAACTTCGCCGCCGGTAAGAATTGCGATGTCTTGCATCATTGCCTTACGACGATCTCCGAAGCCCGGTGCCTTAACTGCAGCTGAGGCGAATACGCCACGCATACGGTTAACAACCAGCGTAGAAAGCGCTTCGCCTTCAACATCTTCGGCAATGATTAATAGTGGCTTTGAAGTCTGCGCAACTTTTTCCAGGATTGGCAACAACTCAGCTAGCGCTGAAATCTTGCCGCCTGAGATCAATACGTAAGCATCCTCAAGGATTGCTTCCATGCGATCTTGATCAGTTACGAAATAAGGCGAGATATAACCCTTATCGAATTGCATGCCCTCAGTGAACTCAAGTTCAAGCCCAGTTGTTGATGCTTCTTCGACAGTGATTACGCCATCTTTGCCAACTTTATCCATCGCTTCAGCAATCAAGTCACCAATGTTGCGATCTTGCGCAGAGATAGTTGCGACGTCAGCAATCTGTGCCTTGTCTTTTACTACTGTGGCATTGGCCTTTAGGGCAGCTGAAATTGCGGCAACTGCGGCTTCGATACCAACTTTAATATCCATTGGTTGTGCGCCAGCGGCTAAGTTACGAAGACCCTCTTTAACCATTGCTTGGGCAAGCACTGTTGCAGTTGTTGTTCCGTCACCAGCTACATCGTTGGTCTTGGTAGCAACTTCTTTAACTAGTTGAGCACCCATGTTTTCAACTGGATCAGAGAGTTCAATCTCTTTGGCAATTGTTACACCATCGTTTGTGATGGTTGGGGCACCAAAAGTTTTTGAGATAACCACGTTGCGACCCTTAGGTCCAAGCGTTACCTTGACGGTGTCAGCCAGAATGTTTACACCGCGCTCCATGGCGCGACGGGCTTGCTCGTCAAACTGTAAAGATTTGCCGGCCATTAGTTCTTCTCAATTACAGCAAGAATGTCGCGTGCAGATAGCACTAAATATTCTTCAGCGTTGTACTTAACTTCAGTTCCGCCGTACTTGCTGTACAGAACAACGTCGCCAACTTTGACATCCATTGGAACGCGAACGCCATCATCAAAGCGACCTGGGCCAACTGCAACAACGGTGCCTTCCTGAGGCTTCTCTTTTGCAGTATCTGGAATTACGAGACCTGATGCAGTAGTTGTCTCGGCTTCATTAGCTTTAACTACGATGCGGTCTTCTAGTGGCTTAATGGTTACGGCCATGATTAGAGCTCCTTTTAAAATCGATTTCACTAGAGCCTGCAATTAGCAGACTCGGGTCTTGAGTGCTAACGCCAAGCCTATGCTGGGCTATTCCCGCGATCAAATCGAAAGCTGCCCTAAATCAAAGCCTGGAATCAGATGGAAACCTGGGTAACCGGCAGGCTTGATTGAGCGTCAAAAGCGACCGGGCTGGCAGATCTGCCTGCGCTAACCATAAGTGAGCCCAGGGCAGCAACCATGGCCCCGTTATCGGTGCACAGGCCAGGGCTGGGGATTCGCAGGGTTATGCCCTGGGCTTGGCAGCGCTCAGTTGCAACCTGACGCAAGCGCGAATTAGCCGCCACCCCGCCGGCAATGACTAATGAATTGATGCCGGTTTTCTTAGCTGCCGCAATTGCCTTGAGCAGTAAGACATCGACGATTGCTTCCTGGAAAGAGGCCGCAACATCGCCTTTGGCATAAGTCGGAGTCGCTTCGAGATATCTAGCAACTGCAGTTTTTAGCCCGGAGAAGGAGAACTCGAAGGGTCTGGTTTCCCAATCTTTCGTTGTAGTTAAGCCACGTGGAAATTCAATTGCCGTTGAGCTACCAGTTTTAGCTATGCGATCTATTGCTGGACCGCCAGGAAAACCGAGGTCCATGATTCGGGCAATCTTGTCGAACGCTTCGCCAGCAGCGTCGTCCATCGTTTCGCCAAGTTTAATTATTTCGCCCGTGATGTCATTAACTTGCAATAACGATGAATGTCCACCACTAACTAACAATGCAATAGTTGGTTCAGTCGGTAGGTCGTGAGTTAAATAATCAACACTCACGTGTGCAGCTAAATGATTCACGCCATAGATTGGTTTATCAATTGCCAGTGCCAAGCCGGTAGCGGCTGAAGTTCCGACAAGAAGTGCTCCAACCAAGCCAGGGCCGGCAGTGACTGCAACTGCATCTAAATCGCTGAGTGAAATTTTCGCTTGCGCAATTGCTTCTTTCAGCGCAGGTTGCATAGCCTCCAGATGCGCACGTGATGCGACCTCAGGTACTACTCCCCCGAAACGTGCATGTTCCTCAACACTTGAAGCAATTACATTGGCCAATAATTTGCGGCCGCGCACAATACCGATCGCGGTTTCATCGCAAGACGTTTCGATTCCCAGAACTAAAGCTTCACTCATTTGAGTTCCTTGCGCATGACTAAAGCATCAACACCGAGTCCGTAATAATTTGCACGAGTTGAAATTTCTTCGTAGTCGGCTAATTGATATAGTCGAATAGCACTTTCGTTTTTCGTATCAACTTCAAGAATTACTTCAGTTGCACCTTTAACTTTCGTCCAATTTTCTAGATAGGCCAACATAAATTGAGCAATGCCTTGGCCTCTAAAGTCAGGCAAAACCGCGATGGTAAGCAGGTCTGCTGGCACCCCAGGGGCCACCACCATAATGCCCGCATAGCCAATAACCGCCCCATCTTTTATCGCCAAAGTGAACTCTCGACTACTGCCAATGCCAGCAATCTCTTCCTTGAACTGCGCTTGCGACCATGGGTAATCCGGAAACAAGGTGCGCTCCAACGAAGTTAGCACTGGCAGATCAAGTGCTGTTGGTTGGCGATAAGTAATCATTTGCGATCCGCCGTAGCTACTGCATCTGGGCGACGCAAATAAACTGGTTCGCTGAACTCTTCAGTCAGCGAAGTGAAAAATTGTGGATCTGGAAATAAGTCACTTATGACTTTAATTCCGCGGGCGGCAACTACTGCTGGTAAATCAACCGCTGGGCCTTCAACTCGAATCCCATTTGTATAACGAGCCCAATAAACTTCTTTACGCCGAGCATCGATTGCCACAATAAAATCTGGCTCACTAACCTGAGCTGCTATCGCATCGAGTGAACAGAAACCACGCACCGGGATCTCTCGTGCCCAAGCAAAAGTTTGGGCAAAAGTAATCCCAACTCGTAGGCCCGTATAAGGCCCTGGTCCCATGCCAACTAATACTTCGGTAATTTCCTGGTTTTTTATTGCAGCTTGCACTAACTCAGGTAACGCTGGCCCGTGAGACATAGCTCCGTCACGAGAGTCATTGAAAACAACTTTTCCGTTTTCAATTACTACTACCGATGTTCGTGAAGCTGCAGTGTCAATCGCCAAGATACTCATAAGGTAAACCCGGCCCACCGCGAACCGATGCCCACACCACTTACCTGTCGCACTTCTTCGCTTCGATCAATATTTATTTCTAGCCGCTCATCAGATAATCGGGCAGCTTCAGCGCCACCCCACTCAACGACAGTTACTGAATCAGATATGGCCGAGTCAAGATCTAAATCATCTAGATACAAATTTGCTTGGCCGTCGATAAGCAATCTATAGGCATCGACATGAATCAGCGGCAGCGAACCGTGGTGCACTCGCGAGATGACAAAAGTTGGTGAAGTTATTCCGCTGATGCCTAAAGCGCTACCGATGCCCTGGGTTAAAAGGGTTTTACCTGCACCAAGTGGGCCATTAATAAGGATTAGATCGCCAGCCATGAGAGTTCCCCCAAGTTTTGCCCCTAAGGCAAACATCTCATCAGGAGTTGCAATTGCGATCACTGGGAAAGATTAGCGAGTAAAAAAGAATCAGGGCCCGAGTTGCCTCGGGCCCTGATTTACTTAATTAAGCAGTTACCAGATGTACTTCAAATCAGCTGGACGGTAATCCAGATCTGGATTCAAGTACGGTGCCTTGTTGATGATCTGAAGAAGGTAACCAGGGTTACCAACATGTCCAGTATTTGCAGCATGAGCCAAAATCTTGACCCAGGCCATCATCTGCTTCAAGGTGAAGTTCTGATGTCCAACACCTGAAGGTGATGGTTCGCCGCTTAGATTTGGTAGACCTTGTGGCGTGTAGACCGTGTAAGTCTCAGGTGTCATCGCATAAAGCGCGGCAACATTCCAGACTGGCTTGGTCTTGCGAACTTCTGCACGAGCAGCACTGCCAGTAGTTGCAGCTAACTTGGCTTCATATTCAGCCATGCGAGCATCATAAACTGCACGAGCCTTATCAATATAGAGTGAGCTGTTACCAGCAAAAACCAAGCGATCTGCTTCATTTGAAAGCAGTACAACTGGCTTAGTGGTATCAAACTTGCTCTTATCGAGATTCTTTAACTTCTCTACAGCTGCAGGATCGCCCTTAACACGAGGTGCCATTGAAAGTACACCTAGCATTCCGTTGATTCCATCATCTCCAGATAGACCTAAGTTATAACGACCAGCATCGGCTGGATCTAGCAAGCTAAACCAGTCGGTCTTGGTATTGTCATAGAAACCAGGGCCAGTAATTTCGGATACTGCTTGACCACCGAAAGTTCCGGTTGCAATTGCTTCGCCGAAGTTTTCTAGGATTGCAACTGTCGCGTTAATGCTCTGTTCAGGAATAACAGCACTTGTTGTGATTCCATCCATGTGTGCACTCTTTGCTGGCAAACCAGCTAGAAGACCAGTTAGCAATAGCGCTGAACGTTGTGGAATACCTGAACCCTTTAGCGCAGCTGGATATTCAAGTCCTGGTGCGCCAAGGTTGGCACCCCAAGCCTGAAGAAGAGCAACAACTTTGCCGAATTCCTGAGCAGCTAAGCCGAAGCCCTGCGGACCTTTAACGCCCATTGCTGCGCAACCCTTAATGGTTGGATCAGCAAAAACGCTCAAGATATAGAACATGTCGCAAAGTGATTGAACTTCTTGACCGATTGATGGAGTAACACCAGCCATGATGCCAACAGCATCGGCATAAGTTGGGTACTTCTCAATAAATGGCGTAAGAATCGCACCAGCTAATGAAGATCCGTAAACTACGCCCTTTTTCACGGTGTAGTTAGCTTTAACGACATCGATTAGCTCCTTGAGCATTTCAACGCCAGCGGCTGCATCCCAGCCACGTAGACCGCCAGGTGAGACACGATCGTAAGTTGCTAAGCCATAACCAGATAGCAACATTTGCTTTTCAGGAACATTGCTTGGAGTTAACTCCTCAACGCCCTTAGGGACAGTCACTACGCCGGCAAGTGGATATGTGAAACGAACTCCGTGGTTCCAGTAGAAGAAAGTTCCGTTGTACTTTGCGGGAACTTTAATCAAGTAGCCAGCGCCATTACTTAGCTTGCCCGTACATGTCTCAAGACCTTTTGAATCTGTTGTACATGTTGGCGCAGCTGCGTTTGCGCTAGGCGCGATCGCAATGGCTGTAGTCGAGAGAAGTGCTGCTGCACCAAGTGCGGCAATTAACTTGCGCATAGAAATAGTTTTCATTTTTACCTACTAGTTCTTTGGTAGAGCATCAGCAGCAATTGCTGGACGCTTGTAGTTGGAAACTGTTACTGGACCACTTCCAGAATCAGTTGAGTACACAACGCGAGTTCCGCCAATTGGCTGTAGAACTGTTGCTGCGTCGTATGCACCAATCCAGAAACCATTAAAAGCTTCGTGAGTGGTTGCTGAATATTGCAGAGGTGAGAAAGCGGCGCTTTCAATCTTGCTGCCATTTGACTCCATGAAGTCAATGAAGCAGACGCGAGATAAAGTGCCCTTCTTGGCATTTGCTTGACAGGTCTTGTTGTTCTTAGCTGAGAACACGGTCTTGGCGTTCAAAGTTCCCATAAGTGCACCAACTGTCATGTAGCCAATATTCATGCCTTGTAGAACGTTGTTATCCCAACGCTTATCAGCACCCTTATTGAACTCATCGTTGATCTTCTTAAATGCAGCGATATATTCATCGCTGCTATCACCTGGAGCTGGAGCATGTGAAGCAGTGATCATGCCGTTTAGAAGAGCAGCGCTTGCTGCTGGAGCGATTCCTCTTGAGCCAGCAATTGTTTGAATCGTTGTGGCATCTGCGCCAACGCTAATTACTACCCACTTTTCTGGCTTGTAACCTAAAGCGCTTGCGGTTAGAAGAGACACTGCAGTTGCTGAAGAAACGGCCGCAATAATTGCGATTTCAACTCCGTTTGCCTTTAGCTGCGCAATCTGGCTACCTAGACCCGGGCTTGATTGAGTGCCTGAGATAAAGCTAGCTTCGGTCTTCTTCTTCTCAAAAGTTAAACCAGCTTCGTTGAAACCCTTAAGTGCATTTCGGCCGAAGTCATCAGTCTGGTACAAAATACCAATCTTCTTATCGGCAAACTTCTCTTTCAGATACTTACCCATGATCTTCGCTTCAGTTACATATGTACCAAGAGCTGCGAAAGTTGTTGGGTAGGTAGCTGGCTTGTAGAACTCGGTGTATCCGGTATTTAGAAATACATCAGGAATCTTGCGACGATTAATGTCCTTGATTACCGCGATGTGTGTCTGTGTTCCGACACTTCCAACGAATGAAAAGATTTTTTCCTTATTAATAAGTGATGAAGCCGTAGATATAGTTAGACCTGCTTTGTAAGCATCATCTTTAACCTCTAGGCGAATTTTCTTTCCGCCAATGCCGCCCTTTGAATTTACATAATCAAAGTAACCACGCATTGCGTCATCAATTTTGTTGTAGCCAGGGCTGGCTGGGCCAGTTTGAGGAAGCTGCATACCGAGGACAATGTCGGATGACCCGGTTACATCGCCTACGGCTGCATTTGCCGGAATTTCGGCAAGTGTCATTGATCCCGCGATAAGCACAGCGGTTAGGCCGACTAGCTTCTTGCGAGATAGAGATGCACGTATATTCACTGCGTTCACTCTTTCTATTTCGTTAAACCGCTATGAAGCACTTGTGCTTCATAGTCGGAAACTGGATCTGAGGTGATCCAGAACACGCTCAAAGTATCAGAGGGTTAACGGAAAGTGAATGAACTCGCACGCCAATCTGGCAATCGTTATTCGGCCGTTATTCGAGCAAACTACTTGTGGCGTGGCTTATGGTGATGCAGCGCTCCAGCGATACCAGCAGGGTTTAAGACAACTGTCAGAATCAGCAAAATCCCAGAAACCATGGCTGGCAGGTAGTCGCCGATTTGGGGGGCTAGTTCCCAGCTACCAGTAATTTTATCGATTAGATCTGGCAGGAAGACAACTAGTGCAGCGCCAAAAAAGGCACCCATGATGCTTCGCAAACCACCGAGAATAGCGCCGGTTAACAGCGCAAGTGAAAGTGAAACTGGATAAACGCTTGGTCCCACAATTCCACGCAAGCCATACATCGCACCAGCTAAGCCAGCGAACCCGGAAGCAATTACAAAAGTAAATATTTTAATTCGCTGCACATTGATTCCGGCAAGGGAGGCAGCAATTTCATGATCTCGAACTGCGCGCCAACTACGACCGGTACGCGATTTTAAAATATTTAAAGCTAAGAAAAGTGCGATTGTGGCAAAGGGCAGTACTGCAAACAATTGCCATTGCTCATATCCAATTTCACCAATCGCACCGGACAACCACTCTGGCGGGTTTCCATAATCAACACTAAGGCCAACATCGCCACCGAAGACCGATTCAAATCGGGTAGCCAGAGATGGAATTGCAAGTGCGATCACCAAAGTTGTGCCAGCTAAATACGGGCCAGATAAACGTGCGGCGGTAATTCCTAAAATCCAGCCAGCAAATAATGAAACCAGGGCTGCGACGATGATTGACTGCCAATAAGTCAAACCTAAATTCAAGACAACTAAGGCGCAGGTATAACCACCAACTGCCATGAGTGCGCCTTGGCCAAGTGAAATTTGACCAGAGAGTCCGGTCAAGAAGGTGATTGATAAAATTCCCACAAAATAAATCAGCACCACGGAAAGTTGACCCTGGTTATAGGGATCAAAGACTTTTCCTAAGTAAAAAATTAGCGCAAAGAAGATAAGTGCTTTAATCGCATTGCCTTTTTGGAAGTGTTTAAACACGGCGCACCTCTTTGCTGCCAAGAATTCCTTGTGGCCGCACCAATAAAACAATCAAAAGAATCGCCAAGATCGCCAAGAAAATATCGGAAGGTGAGCTGTATACATTAACAAATGAGATAACTAGACCCAGAATAAAGCCACCCAGAACTCCACCAGGCAGGCTATCTAGGCCGCCTATAACTGTTGCCGTGAAGCCAATAATCAAAATTAAATCAAGGGTATTTGGTGACAAGTTCGCACTCGGCGTTACCAGTAATCCAGCAAGAGAGGAAGCAGCACCTGACATTGCCCAACTTAGTGTGCGCACTGAACTGGTACGAATTCCACTGAGTCGCGCCACTTCAGCATTTAGCGCACTCGCCCGCATTGCCAAACCCATACCTGTTTTCTGAAAGAAGATTGTCGTAATTATCAAAGTTACTAACACGATGCCGATTACAAATAAATCGAATGCGGTGAACGGCATAACGGTTCCGCCAATAGAAAGACCCAAGGTACTAACTGGTGCTGGGAAACCACGTTCTTCGGCCACCCAGATCATGCCAGCTGCTGCTTGCAGAATTCCTAAAATTCCAAGAGATGCAATTACCGGAACTGTTCCGCGCATCGCCGGGCTAGCCAACATTGCTGAAGTTCGCTTTCCAGATAAAGGTCGCATCACCAGTAAATCAACGGCAACTCCGAGCACGGTACCCACAGCTAGGGCCGCGAAGAAAGCCACCCAATATGAGTAGCCATTCATAATCATGGTTGATGCCACATAAGTGCTAAACATGGCCTGACCCATTTGGGCAAAGTTAACAACGCCAGCACCACGCCAAACTAAAACTAAACCGAGGGCAACTAGAGCGTAAATTGAACCGCTAGCTGTTCCGGCGAAAACTGCTGATAAGAATTGTTCCATCGCGTTTGCCCCCTAATATCCCAAGTAAGCAGCACGCAACGAGGCATCTGCTTTTAATTCGGCGGCCGGTAAATTAGCAACAACTTTTCCAAGTGAAAGCAGAACTCCATAATCAGCAACTGCAAGTGCGGTGTTGGCATTTTGTTCAACTAGCAAAACAGTCAAGCCACTCTTACGGCAAAGATCATTTACTGTTTGAATAATTTGCTCAACGACAAGTGGCGCTAAGCCAAGTGATGGCTCATCAAGTAAGAGCAGCTTTGGTCGCGAAACTAGAGCACGACTAATCGCTAACATCTGACGTTCGCCGCCTGAAAGCGTTCCAGCCAACTGCTTGCTGCGTTCAGCTAGGCGCGGAAATAACTCGTAAACCTCTTCAATAGCAAGGTTTACATCGCTGCGGTGGTTTCTGCGGCGAAAGAGTGAACCCATCTCAATGTTTTCAGCAACTGTTAATTGTGAAATAACCGCGTGGCCCTCGGGTACATGGGCGATGCCAGATCGCACAATAGATTCTGGCGCTTTACCAATCAACGATTTATCTGCCCAACTAATCTGACCACTCTTAGCGCGCTCGAGTCCAGAAATTGTGCGCAATAGTGTGCTCTTGCCCGCACCATTAGCGCCAATAACGGTAGTTATCTTTCCTTCGGCGGCAGTAAATGAAACCCCATCGAGGGCACGAACCGCACCGTACTCGGTAACTAAATTTTCAACCCTAAGCATGTGATCCGCCGATTTCTTGGCCATCAACATTTGTGCCGAGATAGGCCGCAACAACAGCTGGGTCGCGCTTTACGGTATTGAAATCTCCGCTGGCAATAACTTTGCCAAAGTTAAGAACATAAACTTCATCTGAAATTGCACTTACGAAATCAACATGATGCTCGACAATTAAAATTGCGCAGCGGCGCTTTAGTTGCTTAATCAATACTGCTAATTGGTCAATCTCATCTTGGCCAAGACCAGCAGCGGGTTCATCAAGTAGAAGTAGTTTTGGTTTCATTACCAAAGCTCGGGCAATTGCCACTCGCTTGGAATCTGGATATGTAAGTTCGGTTGGTTCTAAGAATGCAGTATGCGCAGCCCCAGCCCAAGCCAAGGCTTCGTGCGCGCTTTCTTCTAGATGCTTTTCAAACTTTGGCGAGAAACCTAAGAGGTCACGAATAAAATTTGATTTGTTGTGCGAATCAGCGCCCATCATGACATTTTCTAAAACACTTAAGCCGCTAAATAAACCAACGCCTTGCAGGGTGCGTGCGATTCCGAGCTTTGCGAGCGCTTCAGGTTTAGGCCAATCAATTTTTTTGCCTTCAACTGAAATCGAGCCACTCATCGGTTCGACTAACCCAGAAATTGCATTAAAGATTGTGGTCTTACCGGCACCGTTTGGTCCGATTAAGCCAACAACTGAATTCGGGGCGACCTTTAAATAGACATCATCTAGCGCTGTTAATCCGCCGAACTTTACGGTCAGACCAGCGATCGAGATTAGGTCGGTTTGCTCACTCATGAGAATAGATTCTAGGTACTCGCGGCCCAATTCTGGTGGTCATTTCGTAGTTAATGCTGCCGCTTGCAACACCCCAATCTTCGGCGGTGAATTCACCTGCAGCGCCATTATTGAAGATAACTACATAGTCCCCAGCTTTTGCCGTGGTTTCGGGGCCCAAGTCCACAACAAATTGATCCATCGAAACTCGACCAATTATTGGGCAACGTTTTCCGGCAAAAAATACGCCAGCTGCTTTTGCTACACGCGGGATTCCATCGGCATATCCCATTGCAACTACACCTAGAACAGTGTCGCGTGAGGTTGATTCAGTTGCACCATAACCAACCGGAGAATTGGCTGGGACTTTCTTAACTAAATGCAACTTGGCCCGAACTTGCATAGCAGCAAGCAACCCGAGTGACTTACTGGTGCCAAGATTTTCGAGATCTGGTGTTAGTCCATACATTGCGATTCCAGTGCGAACTAAATCAAAGGCGGCGCTTTGATTTGTCAATGTAGCTGCCGAATTAGCTAAGTGCTTTAGTTTTGGAGTAACTCCTACTGCGACTAGATCAGCGATTGCGTTATTGAAATTAATAAGCTGATCTTGATTCTGTTTCTCACTTACTTCATCAGCGCGAGCGAAATGAGAGAAAACTCCGACGACTTCGACTTTACTGAATTCAGATTTTAGAAACTCTGACCATTCCTCTAGAAATCCACCACGAGTCATGCCGGTATCAACTTCGATATGAATGCGAGCGCGCTTGCCAGTTGCCACAATTTCTTTAAAAATATCTAGCGACGGAACTGCTAAATCAATGTTGGCATCAATGGCAGCTGCGTAATTTGAACCAGGTGACACCAGCCAAGCCAGAATTGGCGCAGTTACTCCAGCGGCACGAAGTGAATGTGCTTCTTCGACGAGGGCAACACCAAGCCAAGAAGCGCCAGCGTTTAGTGCAGCTTTAGCTACTGGCACTAATCCGTGGCCATAGGCATCAGCTTTAACTACTGCCATCAGCTCGGAGCTAGAAGTGGTTTTTAACTTCTTAACATTTGCTGCTATGGCAGTTAAATCAATATTTGCTTCGGCGCGATTACTCATGAGCGCTCCACAATTACGAAAGCTGAGGCGATGCCAGCATCATGTGAAAGTGAAAGGTGTACTTCAGCGCCATCTATTAAGTCAGCGATTTCGCCACGAAACAAAAATGCCGGCTTCCCACTTTCCAAGTTGATCACTTCGGCATCATGCCACGGCAAACCTTTACCTGCACTAAGTGCCTTTGCCAGTGCTTCTTTCGCAGCGAATCTAGCTGCTAAAGAAGCGATTGGTTTATTTTGCTCGGCAACTGTAAAGAGACGTTCCTTTAAACCTGCAGTTCGCTCTAGCGCTTCGGAAAATCTAGCGATATCTACTACGTCGATACCTACGCCATCGATCATGATTGATCCTTTCGCGAAGGAATGATTCGGTCAAGAGCGGTAACTCCAATTAAGAGCGCTCCCCCTAAGAAAATCCCACCAAGTAAGTCTGAGAACCAGTGGGTATTTCGGTAAAGCGAAACAGACATAATCGCCGTAGTTACCGATGAAACAATCGTGATTAGATACTTGGCACTCTTTGGCTCGCTCCATAAGTATCGGTAAACCAAATATGCAAATAGCCCCCAAATTAAAACAGCATTTGAAATATGGCCGCTTGGAAATGACATGCCGCCAAAATTTAAAATATCCATATTCAAGCGAGGCTTAGTGCGCCCGATAGCTAATTTAAAAGCTCCAACAACGCCATTTAAGGCAAGTAGTGCAACGATCGAGAGTAGAAGCGGGCGATAGGTATTAAATCTGCGCCATAAATATGCCGACAGCAACAAGATAGAAACTGCACTTAATCCACGAAGCCCAAGATCATCAATGCGGCGCAGAAAAAAATAGACCCACTTTGGAAATAGATATCGATCGAACGTGGCGATCTTGTCATCGATGGTAATTAACCAACCTGCAGTTACAACTTGATAGGTAACAAATAAGAAACCTGAAGTAGCAAAGGCTGCCCAAGAGAATGAGCGGCTTAACTCCTCGCGTTGGTTGGCTTGCAATTTAAACATTATTCGACCGTTACCGACTTAGCTAAATTGCGAGGTTGATCGACATCATTGCCGCGTGCAATCGCCATTTCGTAAGCAAATACCTGAAGTGGCACAGTTGCTAATACTGGTTGGAAAAGTGCCGGAGCCACTGGAATTCGAATCACATGGGTAGCACCAGTAACTTCGGCACCTTCTTCAGCAATCACAATTACTTGCGCACCACGAGCTTTAACTTCTTGAATATTACTCAACATCTTTTCATCGAGTGAATGTTCGTGGCCAGTTGGAACAATGGCAATAACCGGAGTTCCTTCTTCAATCAATGCAATTGGCCCATGCTTTAATTCGCCGCCAGCGAAACCTTCGGCGTGCATGTAGGCAAGTTCTTTAAGTTTTAGCGCACCTTCTAGGGCAGCTGGGTAACCTACATTTCGACCTAAGAACAAAACTGATGAGCTCTTAGCGAAGGTGCGAGTAAGGGCTCGTAGGGGTTCGACCGTTTCGAGAATTGCTTCGATCTTTGCCGGCAGTTCAAGAAGTTCGTGATACAGATCGGCAACTTCGGTATCAGTTAGCTGTTTGCGCACTTGAGCTAAATGCAGACCAATCAAATAAACCGCAACCACCTGAGTTAGAAAAGCTTTAGTTGATGCCACTGCAATTTCTGGCCCCGCATGGGTATACAAAACTGCATCTGATTCACGGGGAATTGTTGAGCTGTTGGTATTGCAGATTGCTAAGACTCGAGCGCCTGCGGCTTTGGCATGACGAAGCGCCATCAAAGTGTCCATGGTTTCGCCCGATTGAGAAATAGCTATTACTAAAGTTTGGGCATCAATAATCGGGTCGCGATAGCGATACTCACTTGCGATCTCGACCTCAACTGAAATCTTGGCCCACTTTTCAATCGCATATTTTGCAATCATGCCGGCGTGATAAGCAGTGCCGCAGGCAATAACCACAATCTTCTTAAGCGCACGAATCTCTTCATCGCTCATCTTTAATTCATCAAGTTCGATCTGATTGTTATCGGTTAAACGGCCAATCAAAGTATCGGCTACTGCTTTGGGTTGCTCAAAGATTTCTTTCAACATGAAGTGGCTAAAGCCGCCTTTTTGCGCGGCCTCAGCGTCCCAGGTAACTTGATACTCGCGCGGAGTTTGTGCGTTGCCATCAAGATCGGTGATCTCAAAACCATCCGGTGTGATTACGACAATTTCATCTTGGCCAAGTTCGACTGCTCGTTTGGTGTATTCAATGAAAGCTGCGACATCGGAAGCTAAGAAATACTCGTTATCGCCCACACCTAAAACAAGTGGTGAATTACGGCGCACGCCGACAATGACACCTGGGTTATCTGCGTGCACTGCCAGCAGTGTGAAAGAGCCACGTAACGTCTTAACTGCTTCGCGCATTGCAGCTGGTAGATCACCATTAAATTCTTTGCGCAGATCACTAAGTAGGTGAGCCACAGATTCGGTATCGGTATCTGAATGAAACTTGTGACCTTTAGCTTGTAGCTCGGCTTTTAGTTGATTGTAATTTTCGATGATGCCATTGTGAATAACGGCTAACTTGCCTTCATTATCTACATGCGGGTGGGCATTGTTATCTGTAGGTCCGCCATGTGTTGCCCAACGCGTGTGACCAATGCCAGAAGTTGCTGATGGCAGTTGATCGCCAAGTGAACTCTCTAAATTACCTAACTTACCTGCACGCTTTTCAATAAATAGTTTTCCGTTTGTGCCAAGTGCGATACCGGCTGAGTCATATCCGCGATATTCCAGCCGACGCAAACCTTCAATCAGCGGAGTTATGGCCGAGTTTTTACCGGTGTAGCCAACAATTCCGCACACAGAATTACTTCAATTCAGTTTCAACTACTTGCGCTAATTTTGTAGCCACGTTTTGGGCAACTGCATCACTTTGCGCTTCGACCATCACGCGCACTAAAGGTTCGGTACCTGATGCACGTAGCAATACCCGACCGTTTGAACCTAGTTCGGTTTCAGCAGCCTTGACCGCAGCAGCAATAGCAGTAGAGCTAGCAAGACGTTCTTTAGCCACATTCTTAACATTGATTAATACTTGTGGGAATCGCACCATTACTCGCGAAAGCTCTTGCAGAGTTTGACCAGAGCGCTTTACTTCAGCCAATAGTTGAAGCGCAGTTAGTAAGCCATCGCCAGTATTTGCATGATCACGCATGATTACATGGCCAGATTGTTCGCCACCTAAATTAAAATCTGATTGCAACATTGCCTCTAAAACATAGCGATCGCCAACGGCCGTTGTAACTACTGCAATTCCCGATTCAGCCATGGCGTGCATGAAACCTAAGTTGCTCATTACCGTGCCCACAATTGTGTTGGCTGTTAACTTTCCTTGAGCTTTAAAGCCCTTAGCCAAAATTGCCATGATTACATCGCCATCAATTTCGGCACCGGTGGCATCAATAGCTAAGCAACGGTCGGCATCGCCATCGTGGGCAATGCCAACATCAGCACCATTCTTAAGTACTGCGTTACGCAAGAAATCTAAGTGAGTAGAACCAACACCGTCGTTAATGTTCCAACCATCAGGAGTATTGGCGATAGCGATAACTTCAGCGCCAGCACGTGAAAGCGCAATAGGCGCGGTAAATGATGACGCACCATTTGCGCAATCAACTACGACCTTTAAGCCCTTTAGTGAAACATCGATCGTTGAAAGTAAATGTTCGATGTAGTAATTAACTAATTGATCATCATTGATAACTCGACCAACCGCAGCGCCCGTTGGACGTTGCCAAGGTTCACCAATGCGAGCTTCAACAAGAGCTTCGACCTCATCGGCTAGTTTTTCACCGCCGCGTTGAAATAGTTTGATGCCGTTATCCGGCATTGGATTATGCGATGCACTGATCATTACGCCAAGGTCAGCGCCAGTGCTCGCTACTAAATAAGCAACGGCCGGAGTTGGAACAATGCCGACTCGATAAACATCTACACCAGCACTAGTTAATCCAGCAACGACTGCAGCCTCTAGAAATTCACCGGAAGCACGAGAATCTTGGCCAACAATTGCACGCGGGCGATCGTTTGAATTTTCTACGAGGATATGTGCAGCAGCTACAGCTACATCGAGGGCTAATTCAGCAGTTAGATCAACGTTTGCTAAACCACGAATGCCGTCGGTTCCAAAGAGTGACAAAAAGTCCTCCTTCTGCCGAGATAGCTACCGAGTAAATCGGTGAAAGTGTATTAGCGCTTGCTGTATTGAGAACGCTTACGAGCCTTCTTTAGGCCGTACTTCTTACGTTCAATGACACGAGCATCGCGCTTTAGGAAACCAGCCTTCTTAAGAGCTGGGCGGTTAGCCTCAACATCGATCTCGTTTAGCGCGCGTGCAACACCAAGACGAAGTGCGCCAGCTTGACCTGAAACTCCACCACCGTTGATGCGAGCAACAACGTCGTAACCATTTTCAGCACCAACAGTGCGGAATGGCTCTGAAACTAATTGTTGGTGAACTTTATTTGGGAAGTAATTCTCAAGAGTCTTACCGTTTACAACCCACTTGCCTGAACCAGGAACTAAGCGAACGCGCGCAACAGCTTCCTTGCGACGACCTGTGCCGCCACCTGGAGCTTTAATTGCTGGGCGGTTTGTCGCTGCAGCTGGAGATGATGATGAGTAAGAAGTTAATTCTTGTGCTTCATCAAGTTCGATAGTTGTATTTTCAGACATGTATTTTCTATTCCCTTTTTCTATCGATTACTTAATGATCTGTGAAACTTGCTCGAAAACATATGGAGTTGGAGCTTGTGCAGCAT
>JBILXJ010000063.1:0-5653 GCA_044378655.1 Candidatus Planktophila sp.
TAGTGCTGCGATGTTTATGGCCCAGCTTTGGAAAGAAGCAGGACTACCTGATGGTGTCTTTAACGTTGTTCATGGCGACAAGGAAGTTGTTGACGCGCTACTTACACATAAAGGAATTAAGTCAGTTTCATTTGTGGGTTCAACGCCAATCGCGCGTTATGTCTATGAAACCGGCACAAAATCTGGCAAGCGTGTACAAGCTTTAGGCGGCGCGAAAAATCACATGGTGGTTCTGCCTGATGCTGATTTAGAGCTTGCGGCCGATGCCGCGATTAACGCAGGCTTTGGTTCGGCCGGCGAACGTTGCATGGCGATTTCTGCAATTGTTGCCGTTGAACCAATTGCCAGCGCACTCGTTGCACGCATCAAATCTCGAATGGCAAATATTAAAACTGGCGATGGCACCCAAGGTTCTGACATGGGCCCACTAGTTAGCGCGGTTCATCGCGACAAAGTTGCTTCATATATCGAAGCTGGCGCAAAGGCTGGCGCAACCGTTGTTGTAGATGGCCGCGATCTAAAGGTCGATGGCGATGGTTTCTTCCTTGGACCAACTCTGCTTGATAACGTGACACCAGAAATGTCGGTATATACCGATGAAATCTTTGGCCCAGTATTAAGTATTTTGCGCGTTAACACCTACGACGAAGCGCTAGCCCTGGTTAATAGCCATGAGTATGGAAATGGCACTGCAATCTTTACTAACGATGGTGGCGCAGCACGCCGATTTCAAAATGAAGTTGAAGTTGGAATGGTTGGCATCAATGTGCCAATCCCAGTTCCAATGGCTTACTACTCATTTGGTGGCTGGAAGAACTCACTATTTGGTGACTCTCATGCCCACGGAACCGAAGGTGTTCACTTCTTTACGCGAGGCAAAGTAATTACTAGCCGCTGGCTAGATCCAAGCCATGGTGGAATCAACTTAGGCTTCCCGCAAAACGATTAAGTCAGAGAGCAAAGATTGCAACCCGCCTGTACCGTTTCCCCATGAAAAAGCTACTGGCGCTGGTTACCGCATTTGTATTTCTGGGCACAAGTGTTGCCGTAGCTCATCAACCAGTTGTACTTCTTAATTCAGATACCACAGCTGCTAAGGGGCCGTTACTAGTTGACGGAACAGTGTCATTTGCGATTCGTGCAGCGTTTAACAAGGCAGGCGAGAAGAAGGCTTTCCGTGCTCAGTTTAAAGAGGGCGAAGCACTTTCAGTTCAGTATTTGATTGTTGACAAGAAGCCTGAAAATTCATTGAAGAGCGCAAAGCTGCCTTCGGTAGTTGTGACTGGACCTGGCGGATTTAAGGTAACTATGAAGATCAATGAGAGAACAAATTTTTACGAACCTTATACCGGAACCAACTACTTATATTTGGCTCGCTTCAGTGCTGTGGCTAAAGCTGGAATCTATAGTTTTGTAATCACCGCAAAAACAAAATCTTCTATAACACTTGGGGTAGGTGACAGAGAAACTAGAGGCGAGGTTGTACGCGGACCCTAGCGTCTATGTTTTGTCTCCCCAAATTTCACTAAGCCGAAACGGCTGGATGAAGAGTAAACATCTGTTAACTTCTGAAACATTCGATCTTTTTGCCTTGAAATTCGTCTTTAAAGGACTCCAACTATCTACAGTTCGAGTATGAAAAAGTTGTCGGCCGTGCTCCTTGGAGTGCTCTCACTTTCTCTTTTGCTTTACCCAGCAACTTCGGCACATGCCGTACATGGTGGTGAGTCAGCTCTAGGCGACCCAAGAGTTGTCGCAATTATTCATTGGTATGAAAATGGTCAGGCTAATTGTACGGGTGCACTGATTGCTCCAAGGATTGTCATGACCGCCGCACATTGTCTTGCGAGAAATCCGTTAGATGGAAAATACCCTTCTTACATAAAAGAACTTCCAAAGACAGGGTTAATAAGTCCTACAGATGCTCCAGTTTGGGTAGGTGCCCCAGGAGTGATAGTTGCTCCTGGAAACGTGGGAGCTAAGGAGAAGGCAAGAGGTATCGCACAGTTTCCTAGTCCGATGTATAGAGATGGCGGCGCAATTGATGGAGACCCAAACAAACTTTATGGCCCAATGTATGACTTCGGAATCATAATTCTTGATAAACCACTCAGCACAAAAACTTACAGAATTGCGACTTTAGAGGAACTTCGTGATTTAGTTAAGTTCAATAAGACAATCACGCAAATTGGTTATGGTCTGACTTCTTATGAAGAAGCTATTGGCAAAGCAGAGCGCGACGGAATTCCGAGAAAAATCGAAACGGCAGTAAGGTCAGATTTAATCTTGGGAAATAACAAAGAGCTTTACACAGTTTGGCCAGAACTTATGCTCTTACAGACAAAATATAAAACGGGTGAATATACCTGCGGTGCTGACTCCGGAATTCCTGCTTGGTTTGAAAAAAATGGCGAATGGATTTATATCGGCGCATCAGGTGCTGGCATGGGTGCTGAATGTTCAAGTGCGCCAGATGATCCCTTATGGGAAGATCAATTTTGGAGCGTCAACAGTGGCAATCAGTTTGATACAGCACAGGCATATCCTGAAGTTATTGAGGCGGCAAATAAGTTTCTTGAGCAACAGATAGCGAATGAAGCAAAGGTGGCTTCTGACCTCAAAGCTAAACAAGATGCTGAGGTTAAAGCTGCGGCACCTAAGAAAACTACAATTACTTGCGTAAAAGGAAAGCTCACGAAGAAAGTAACGGCAATAAAGCCTGTATGCCCAAAGGGATTTAAGAAAAAGTGATTACCTTTGCATATAGATTCAAGGTCAAGCCCACTAGAATTTAGAACATGGCGCAGAGTTCTCGAAGGATCTTTCTGTTGCTTACAGGCGTACTGCTGATTGGCGCAATCTCTCAAAGAACTGAAGTTTTGAAGAAGGCGGATATATCGCCTACGCCAAAACCAACGCCGAATCCAGAGAGTCTTTCGCCCAGCCCAACTAAATCACAAGCACCTCAATCTCCAACGCCAAAACCAAGCAAGAAAACAACTGCGCCAACACCTACGGCTAGTTCAACTGAAGCTCCGAGTCCGCAAGCCACGCAAACCGAAATTCTTGAAGGCGTGTTTATTGCAAAAAGTGATGAATTAATTCTTCGTCAAACAAAAGTTTTCACACTAAAGGATTTATTTGGAATCTCGACCAGTTATTCGCTGACTCGCACTTCTCGTGGAATTGTCGCTTTCGATACGCGATGTACTCACGCATTTGCACCTTGCGTTTTGAGTGAGTCACTATTGCAGTGCCCAGCACATGGGTCGGTATTCGATCCAGAAAACGGGGAAGTATTGCGTGGGCCAGCTGTCGAACCGCTAAAGAGTTATCGCACGCTTGAAGTTAACGGCGAAGTAAGAATTATTCTTTAATTTTATATCCTGTCGGACACTTCGGATTTGTTCCGGTGACTTTGATGGTCCTGCCATTCTTAACGCAGGTAATGGTCTTTCGCACTTTTTTAGCTGCAGGAGTTGGTGAAGCAACAGGTGAGTTTGAAGGTGTCGGTATGGGCGCTACAGGTGAGGCTGAAGGCGTTGGTGCAACAGTTGCGACCGCCCCAGCTATTGGTAATTTACTCATGTCATAAGAAACATTTCCAAGTGCGGTCTGAACTCTAGTTGGAAAATTATCTGGCAGAGGAGTTTCTGAAAGATGCTTCATAACTGAAAGAACTTCTGGTTTGAAGTTTGGAAATACTTGCGATGCACCTTCTGCAGTAATTCCTGCTCGACGTGTGAGAATTTCAGTTAATAGACTTCGGTAATCTGCGGTAACAACTAAATCGCCATCTTTGAGTACTTTTTCATCTAGCCCAGGGAACTTTCCATGAATTTTTCCACCATTGACGCCACCACCTGCAACAAAGGTGCTTGAACCCCAGCCATGCTCTGTGCCAGATGATTGATTCTGACTCACTCTTCGACCGAACTCAGTAACAGTTACAACTGTAACTCTGGACCAAACAACACCAAGATCTTCTCTAAATGCAGAAATTGATCCGGCAATATCTGCCAGGCTTGAAGTTAGCCAACCTTGATCAAGTGTTCCCATGTTTGCGTGCATATCCCAGTCACCTTGATATTCAAGATCAACTGCGCGCACTCCGATACCTGCCTTTAGCAACGCTGCCACATCTCTAAATCGCTGACCAGTTCCGGTATTTGGATAAGTCACGGTACTTTTTTGCGCAGTCGCCAGCGCAACTTGATCCAGGGCTTGAATAGTGGACTTCGCTTGCGCTGCCCAGATATTTGTCCATCGACCATGTGTTTCATCGATAAACCCAGCCAAGTCTTCTGCCTTGTACCCAAAAATAGAATCCAATTTAAAATTATTAATTGACTCTAGATTTACTGGAGCTGCTTTTCCACCGATTAGTTGTCTAGTGGTTGATCCAATTCCAACCGATTGCACTACTGAACCGCTACCGGCTACATCTAAGAAGCGAGCAATCCAGCCGCTGCGCTTGTCTTTTTCGCCATACGCCGCATATGCCACATCTGAAATTTCATCAAAGTGGCTACGCGAATGAGTCGGTGCGCCAAGGGTATTTACAATGGCGAGCTCTTTAGCCTCCCAAAGCGGAAGTAACTTCTTTAGAGAAGGGTGTAAGCCAAACTCTCGATCAAGGGGCAACAAACTGGCATTAGGAATGAAGATATCTTTTCGAATCTTTCGCATCAAGTTTTCATCTGTAGGAACTACAGCACTTAACGAATCAAAACCCCCACGAAGCACCAGAGTAATAACCACATCAGGAACTTCGGTAGTAGATGCTGCGAATGTATATCTAATTCCATTTGCCGAAAGAATTGTCATGCCGCCAAATAAAGTCGCTCCGCGCAGGAACTGTCGACGAGAAAATCCCTCGCGCCCTTCAGGGCAACTATTTATTGCATCTTCTGTAATCATCGCAGACTCCAAACAGGCAACTGAAATATCAAGCGAGTAATCAGAGCGGTAATGTCAGCGTAAGAACTATTCATATCGGGATTTGGGCCAAAGACTTTGGTAACCGCATTTCGAACCGAAGCAAGATCAGCACTACCTAGCTCCTTAAAGAGCAGTAACTGAGCAACCTGATCTATCTGCTTATCTAAGTTTGTCTCACGGATAGGTAGTAGCTTTTCCATGGAGGGTTCATCCCAAGTATTACCCTTAATAAAGTGCCCATATACATTCCAACGCAGTAATTGATAATTTGCATTTACCCAGTTGGCTGCAACATCTGGATACCCATCGGGAAATGGCCACGACAAAGGGGCGTGACCCATTCGCTTTAACTCATCAGGCACAACTGCCGGATACCCAAACTCTTTGGTAATACCTTTCCATTTTTGTGTTCTTGTGAAGTTGGGCCACACATTTAAGGTGCGAGCGACTGAAACATAATCTTCACCCGGGCGCTTTAATTTCCTACCCACCGCATTCTTAAAATCTGGATGTTTGTAAACGGCTCTTAAAACTGTCTTTATATCGCCACCACTTGAAGTGTATGTGGCTGAAATATCTTTAATAAATTGTTGAGAGGGCACATCCTCAACAAAGCGCCGCCCAAGCTTTAGCGCAATCGTTTTCGCTGTTTCAGGATGAGCAGCCAAGTGGGTCAGAAGTGATTTGATTGCTGGCATAACTTGATCAATTG
>JBILXJ010000064.1:0-5556 GCA_044378655.1 Candidatus Planktophila sp.
TAGATCCGGTTGCGGTCGGATCGCCACATTGCAGAACAAATAAACCTTGGGTAGTTAAGCGATGGCAGAGCGTTGAGTTATAAAAACCTTTGCTCGCCAAAGTTGCGAGCGCAGTCAAAGTCTGTGGCGCTTTATCGCCAACAGTTTCGACCACAATATTTCCGCAATTAGTTATGAAGGTGAAAGTCTTTGGCAAAACTTTGGCAATAGTTTTTGGTTGGACAATTGATGGTGACGCATGCGCCTTAGAGGTAACTTTCGTGCACTTCTTGACTGGCTCTTTAGGGGCTGCCGAAACTGCGGGCGTAAGGAAAGCTGCGAAAATAATTGCAGCTGCGATAACTAAAGTGCGTTTCATAATGGCTAAATTATACCGATCGCTCGGATTACTCCCACTCGATAGTTGCTGGGGGTTTGCTAGTAATATCCAGAGTGACGCGATTTACCTCGCGCACTTCGTTGGTAATTCGCGTAGATATCTTGGCCAGGACCTCATAAGGCACGCGGGACCAATCGGCGGTCATGGCATCTTCGCTCGATACTGGGCGCAGCACGATTGGGTGGCCGTAGGTGCGACCATCGCCTTGTACGCCAACACTGCGCACATCAGCTAGCAACACCACTGGGCACTGCCAGATTTCACGATCAAGGCCGGCTGCCTTTAACTCTTCGCGGGCGATGGCATCGGCTTCGCGCAAAATTTCTAACCGTTCAACAGTGACTTCACCAATTATGCGAATGCCTAGGCCAGGGCCAGGGAAAGGTTGGCGCCAAATGATTGCTTCAGGTAAACCTAACTGCAGGCCAACTTGGCGCACTTCATCTTTAAACAAAGTTCGCAGCGGTTCGATTAATTCAAATTTAAGGTCATCCGGCAAGCCACCTACATTGTGGTGCGATTTGATATTGGCAGTGCCTTCGCCGCCGCCAGACTCAACTACATCTGGATAAAGCGTGCCCTGTACCAAGAATTCAACATCTCCCCCAGCTGCGATATCACGCGCTGCAGCTTCAAAGGAACGAATAAATTCGCGACCGATAATTTTTCGCTTAGTCTCGGGGTCAGTTACGCCAGCAAGTGCGTTCATAAACTGATCAACTGCATCGACCACAACTAGTGATACTCCAGTGGCTGCTACAAAGTCACGTTCTACTTGTTCAGATTCGCCTTTACGTAACAAGCCATGATCTACAAATACACAAGTCAATTGGTTTCCGACAGCAGCTTGAATAATTGCTGCAGCGACCGCTGAATCAACGCCACCAGATAGCCCGCAAATTACTCTCTTGTCACCGATGACTGCTTTAGCTTTAGCGATTTCAGTTGCGGCAATATTTTCTGAGGTCCAGTTAGGTTCGCAGCCGGCTATCTCAATTAACCAGCGCTTTAAAATAACTTGACCTTGTTCGGAATGCAAAACTTCGGGGTGGAACTGAACGCCAGCTAATTTTCCATCGCTGCTTTCAAAGGCGGCAATTGGCGTATCGGCAGTAACTGCACAAATTGTGAAACCAGCTGGGGCAGTTGTGACCGCGTCGCCATGACTCATCCAGACATTTTGCTTAGCTGGTAAATCGGCAAATAACTTAGAACTTGTCGTCGCGGTAATTTCAGTGCGGCCGAATTCTGATTTTCCAGTTTGGCTAACTACACCGCCCAGTGCTGCGGCCATTGCTTGAAAGCCATAACAAATGCCAAATACCGGAATTCCTAATTGCAGAATGCTTTCATCGAACTTCGGTGCCCCTGGTGCATAAACGCTAGATGGGCCGCCAGATAAAATGATTGCAGCAGGTGATTTAGCAGTTATTTCGGATGCAGTAATTGAAGATGGCACGATCTCAGAGAAAACATTTGCTTCGCGAACTCGACGCGCAATTAACTGCGCATACTGCGCACCAAAATCAAGAACTAGGACTGAATTAGCCACGGTTAATAAGTACCTCGACGCGCTGGAATTCCTTTACATCGGAATATCCGCAAGTAGCCATTGCGCGGCGAAGAGCACCGAATAAGTTCATGGAACCATCTGAAGTACTTGAAGGTCCGAGCAGAATTTCTTCGAGCGTGCCAACAGTGCCAACAGCAACGCGTTCGCCACGAGGCAAGACTGCGTGATGTGCTTCAGAACCCCAGTGCCAACCTAAGCCAGGAGCTTCGGTGGCTTTTGCCAGTGGCGAGCCCATCATTACTGCATCAGCGCCCATAGCAATTGCTTTGGCAATATCACCGCTACGACCAACGCCGCCATCGGCGATAACGTGCACATAACGGCCACCAGACTCATCGAGATATTCACGACGTGCAGAAGCAACTTCGGCAACTGCAGATGCCATTGGCACTTGGATACCCAAAACCTTGCGAGTGGTATGTGCAGCGCCGCCACCAAAACCAACTAGAACACCGGCTGCACCTGCGCGCATTAAGTGCAGTGCACCCGTTGCAGTTGCTACTCCGCCCACAATTACTGGCACATCGAGTTCGTAAATAAATTTCTTCAAGTTAAGTGCATCGTCGCGAGTAGCAACGTGCTCGGCGCTCACGGTGGTTCCGCGAATTACGAAAATATCAACACCGGCATCGACTACAGCCTTGTGTAGCTCTGCGGTTCGTTGCGGGGAAAGTGAAGCTGCAACCGTTACGCCCGATTCACGAATTTGTTTGATGCGTTCTTTAATCAACGCTGGCTGGATTGGTGCGCTATAAAGTTCTTGCATACGACGAGTCGCCTGCGCATCTGGCATCGAAGCGATTTCGCCAAGTTGAATACGGGGATCTTCATATCGAGTCCAGAGGCCCTCAAGGTTTAGAACACCTAGGCCACCTAACTTGCCGATCGCAATTGCAGTTTGTGGGGAAACCACAGAATCCATCGGTGCAGCCAACATTGGTAGATCAAATTTATAAGCATCGATCTGCCAAGTAGTTGAAACATCTTCGGGGTCACGAGTACGGCGTGATGGCACAATCGCAATATCGTCAAAGGAGTAGGCCTGGCGGGCGCGCTTGCCAGGTGCAATTTCAATCTCGAACATTTACTTAGCCCTAACCTTTCTTCGCATAATTAGGGGCATCTGCCACGTGTAAAACATCGTGCGGATGGCTCTCTTGCAGGCCAGCGGCGGTAATTTGAATTAGGCGACCATCGCGGCGCAAAGTATTGATATCTGGAGCTCCGGCGTATCCCATTCCAGAACGCAGGCCACCAACTAATTGATGAACTACTTCAGCGACAGTGCCACGATATAAAACTTTTCCTTCGATGCCTTCGGGAACTAGTTTATCTTCCGATAAAACATCGTCTTGCATATAACGATCTTTGGAATATGACTTCTGCTCGCCACGTGATTGCATCGCGCCAAGTGAACCCATTCCGCGATAACCCTTATATTTGCGACCATCAATTTCAATAAGTTCGCCAGGTGACTCTTCGCAACCAGCTAGCAACGAACCAAGCATTACCGAATTAGCACCGGCAACTAGTGCTTTAACAATGTCACCTGAATATTGCAGACCACCATCGGCGATCAATGGAATACCAGCTTTGCCACATGCTTTGGCCGCTTCCATGATGGCGGTAATTTGCGGAACACCAACACCGGCCACAATGCGAGTGGTACAAATTGAGCCCGGACCAACGCCAACTTTTACGGCATCGGCGCCAGCATTAATGAGTGCTTGAGCGCCTGCGCGAGTTGCGACATTGCCACCAATGATTTCGGTAGTTGGGGAAAATTTCTTAATTCGAGCAATCGCATCGAGTACCGCGCGATGATGACCGTGCGCAGTATCGACAACAACTACATCAACACCAGCTTCAATTAGTGCTTGTGCACGTGCAAAGCCGTCGTCGCCTACACCAACCGCTGCGCCAACCATGCCCACGTTCTTAACTAATTTAACGTGAGTAACTTGTTCGGCAATCGGCAAATTACGGTGAATAATGCCAATACCGCCAGCTTTAGCCATGGCGATTGCGAGTTGTGATTCGGTAACCGTGTCCATTGCTGAAGAAACCAGCGGGACAGCTAATGAAATGTTTTGAGTTAACTGAGTTGAAGTCTCTACTTCAGAAGGGACAACTTCGGAGGCATCTGGCAATAAGAGCACATCGTCATAGGTCAGGCCCATCATCGCGATCTTGTCATCGCTCATTTTGGCCTCCCCTTCAATAGCTAAGGCCAAAGTCTAACGGCTCTTTTAGGCCCCGATTGCCTGCGTAATTTCCTCACATGCGTGCTGTAAATCAGCGGCAACCGTAACGCTGCTACATTGTTTGAGGTTCCAACCTGGCCCACCCAGAATAATTTTGGGGGCCGGGCGCACTGAAGGTAATTCTTCGAAGAATCGTGGATCGCCATTATCGGCTAATTGCGCCCATAGAAATAGTGCTGGCGGTGCTGACTTATTGATTACTCCGCAAAGCGCAGAAACTGGGGTGCGCGCACCTAAGAAGTTACTTGCGATATCGCGCTCTGCCAATGCGGCAGCTAGTGCATGTAGCGCTAACGAATGCAGTTCTTCGCCAACGCAGGCTAATAAAACGGGCCGCGCATTAACTGCATCAAATTCTTCAGGCACAGCTTCGCGCAATGCACTCTTAATTAATTCAGACATCATGTGTTCGATCTCAATGCCTTCGCCAGTTCTTGCCCAGCTATCACCGATGTGAATTAAGACTGGCACGATGACGTTCTGCCAGCAGTTAATTACGCCGTTTTTCATCAATTCTTGTCGCAGTGTTTGCAACACGAAATCACGATCAAGTGATTCAGCTGCGCGACATAGTGCAGCCACTAATTCTTCGGCAACTACAATCTCAGAAACTAATTCGGGAATTGAAAACTCGCCCTGATGCGCTTTAGCTCTTTGGGCGGCATCACTTGGTGCGACACCAGTGGTAATCAATCGACGCATCATTACTAATCTGGCGACATCGGCTCTGGAGTATCGGCGATGACTTCCCTCAATGTGTTCGCTTGGCCCCAGGCCATAACGGCGATCCCAGGTCCGCAAGGTCGCCGGTGCCACGCCGATTTGGCGGGCTAAGGCAGCTACGGTCAGGGGTTGATCCATGCCCCAATCTTCGGGGGTAAGTGAGATTCGTGCCACTTGAGTACGCTCAAATATGCCCTAAATTGAATAATTTGACCCTAGGTACTTGAACAACCTATGAAGCGGTTGTATGGTTCACTTCTTACGCAGTTAACCCGTTTGGAGGAGCCATGAGCGAAGTATCTCGACTACCAAAACCAGTTGTTGAAAACTGGAATTGGCAACAAGACGGGTCCTGTCGTGATTTACCTAGTGAGATGTTCTTTCATCCAGATGGTGAACGCGGGCCACGCCGCCGCAATCGCGAAAATGTTGCCAAAGCCGTCTGCTTCAGTTGCCCAGTTATTGAGGCTTGTCGTAAGCATGCACTCGCAGTTCAAGAGCCATATGGAATTTGGGGCGGTTTATCTGAAGATGATCGCGTAGCAATTCTGGAACGTGCAGGCGCACTTCCACTATCAACTGCTAGTTAATTATTTAAATCCTCCTCACCGAAATAA
>JBILXJ010000015.1:0-16853 GCA_044378655.1 Candidatus Planktophila sp.
CTTCTAGGCGCCCCGATCGGAAATATGGCCTTAGACTTTACTCATGACCGTACTTACTTCAGTTCCTCAGCAACGCCTCTTGGTTACAGAGATTCCTGGACCAAAATCAAAGGCGGAGATTCAGCGACGCAGCGAAGAAGTTTCTGGCGGATTGGGAATTGCATATCCGGCGGTAATTGCAAGTACTGGTGGCGCGATTCTGGTTGACCTAGATGGCAATCAGATCATCGACATGGCTGCAGGTATCGGCGTAAACAATGTGGGTAACAGTGCGCAGCGCGTTGTTGATCGCGTAATTGAACAAGTTCAAGCTTTTTCACACACATGTTTTACCGTTGCGCCTTACCAGGGCTACATCGATGTTTGTGCAAAGTTAAATGCTCATACTCCTGGCACTCACAAAAAGAAATCAGTTTTGGTTAACTCAGGTGCTGAAGCGGTTGAGAACGCGGTAAAGATTGCGCGTCACGCAACAAAGCGTCAAGCAATCGTAGTTTTCGAGCACGCTTATCATGGCCGTACAAATTTAACGATGGCGCTAACTGCCAAGAACATGCCATACAAAGAAGGTTTCGGTCCATTTGCTAATGAGATCTACCGCATGCCAATGCCATACGAACTTCGCTGGTTGGGCGATAAGGCAACGATTACTAAAGACGCTCTAGAAGAAATCGAACATAAGATTGAAAAAGAAATTGGCGCTAAGAATGTAGCGGCAATCATGATCGAACCTATTCAAGGCGAAGGTGGTTTCATCGTTCCACCTAAGGGTTTCTTGCCTGGCTTATCAAAGTATTGTGCTGAAAACGGCATCATTTTTATTGCTGATGAAGTTCAAACTGGTTTTGCCCGTACTGGAAACATGTTTGCAGTTGAAGCTGAAAATGTAGTTCCAGACATGATCATTACTGCAAAAGGTATTGCTGGTGGAATGCCGCTGGCTGCAGTAACCGGTCGCGCAGAAATCATGGATGCTGTGCATGTAAGCGGACTAGGCGGCACTTACGGTGGAAATCCAGTCGCATGCGCAGCTTCACTAGGAGTATTTGAAACAATTGAAGAAGATGGCTTAATTCAACGTGCTCGCGAAGTTGGTGAGCTGCTGGGAACATCACTTCGCGCACTTGCAGCAAAGTATCCAATAATCGCCGAAGTTCGTGGTCGTGGTGCAATGCAAGCTATCGAATTAGTAAAGCCTGGTTCACTTGATCCAAATTCAGAAGCGATGACAAAGGTAATCAACTACTGTGCAAAGAAAGGTGTGTTGCTACTTTCAGCAGGCACTTATTCAAATGTGATTCGTTTCTTGCCACCGATTGTTATTTCAGATGAGCTATTGCTTGATGCAATGAGCGTTCTTGATGAGGCTTTCGCTTCTCTTTAAAGTCCGCGCAAGAAATCTGGGTCATCATCGGGTGCAATAGTGCGCTTTGGTTTTTTATTGCTACCGCCACCAGGACGCTTTGGGCGCCCGGCAATTAAGTAAGCAATTGCACCAATTGTTGGAACTAGAACAATGATTATTAACCAACCCCAACGTGGCAGCGAACGAACTTCAGTATCTTCGCGCTGTGCACAATCAATTAATCCATACAACTGGATAGCGATGCTTAGAAGTATGAATAGAACTCTCATGGCTTTAGTTTAGCGAATTCTTAATTCAATGCCAGTGCCAGCGCAAAAATGACCGCAAACCAGAGCTGTAGTTGGCCGGTTTTACCCAGCAGCGGAATTAACGCTGGCCCGGTTGCGCCTAGTCTGACTTTATTAGCGATGATCAAAGTTTGGGGCAATAGCAGCAAGGTAATCAAAGTATTTCCGCCAGGCACCACAAGTGCTGAAACATGAGCAAGTAATAAGAGTGCGATGAAAAGTTTACGAGCGCCGGCGTCGCCTAGTCGAACCGCCATTGTGCGTTTGCCAACTAACTCATCTTGAGCGCGATCGCGTAGATTGTTAATGGCTAGCAGCGCACACGCAAGTGAACCCATAGGTATTGCGACCACAAAACTTTGCCAAGTTAATTTCTCAGCCTGCACATAGTAAGAACCCATGGTTGCAACTAAGCCAAAGAATAAAAATACTGAAATCTCGCCTAAGCCCAAATATCCGTATGGCCGCTTGCTACCGGTATATGTCCAAGCTGCCAAAATTGCAGCCGCACCGACTGCAATTAGCCAGAGTGATGTTAAAAGAGCGAGCGCTAAACCAACTACGGCGGCGACTGCGAAAGAGGTAAAGGCTGCCTGCTTAACTGATTTGGCACTTGCCAAGCCTGAGGCAACTAACCGAGTAGGTCCAACTCGATTATCGTCAGTGCCTTTAATGCCATCGGAATAATCGTTGGCGTAGTTCACGCCAACTTGAAGCGCCAAACTAACTGCAAGGGCTAAACCGGCCATTGCGAAATTAGCATCACTTGCCGCTAGCGAAGTTGCTACCAAAACAGGTGCGATAGCTGCCGGAAGCGTGCGCGGACGAGCTCCAACTACCCACTTATTCAAAATCAGAACTCCGATTTCATGGCTAATTGTGCAAGTGCACTTCGGTCGACTTTGCCGATACCGATTAAAGGTAGTGCAGCTAGTTGATGAAAGCGCTTTGGTTTAGCTGCGTTTCCGAATTTAGCAACTAAAAGGCGCACGACTTCTTGGGAAAAATCAGCTGGTGCATTAACTGCAGCCACATGCAGTTCTTGGCCCCACTTTTCGCTCGAAACTGCGAAAGCCGCAAACTCAAAGTGACTAAAGCTCGCCGAGATAGCGCTTTCGATTTCAATAAGTGAAATGTTTTCGCCACCTGAAATAATCACATCATCGCCGCGACCCAGAACTTTTAGTTGGCCATCAACAAGTTCACCTAAATCACTCGTCACGAACCAATTCTGCGAATCTAAATTTAGATTGGTAGCCAGGACTGGGCCCGAAACTTTAATAAACCCAGAATCTGAGATTGCTATCTGAACCCCTTCGAGCGGAGTACCGTTATAAACACAACCACCAGATGTTTCTGACATGCCATAAGTTGTCACAACTTTAATTCCGGCATTGGTTGCTTGTTCTTGTAATTCAGAAGTTAAGGCTGCGCCACCAACTAGCACCGCTTTAACGCTTTGTAAGTGTCTTAGTAATCGATCGTCACCATTAAGGGCGTTGAAAAGTTGAGTAGGCACAATTGCGGTGTATTTAACTTTGGGATATTCACCTTGGTAGTCAGTTAAATTCACCGGGATAGTACCAAGTTCTAAACTTCGGACTAAGACATTTACTGCTGCAATATGTGTCAGCGGTAAAAGCAGTGACCAAGTCTCGCCAAAACTTGCAGCGAGAAATTTGTTAGAGGATTTTGCTGAAGCTAGAAGTGCCCCGGCGCTTAACATGAGCTCTTTATTTGCGCCGGTACTTCCGGTTGAGGTAACTACAACGGCCGTCTTCGCCTCAACTTGCGTACTGGTTACGGCGCCAAAGCCAAGAGCCGGGCCATCTGAAACCAAGGCTTTGGCAAGGCTGGCCATAATCTGTGTGGTTGACCACGCCCCGTCTATTGGGCTCACTTTTCGTTGTGACTTCGTGTCCATATCGCCCGTAGGCTATCGCTCCTAGACCAAGCTTTCACTTCCTGGAGGAAAAATGAGCAAGCCAATTAAGCGAGATTTTGGAAGTCGCGAGATTCCGAAGTGGAAAACCGCTCCAGGTGGCGAGAACTTCAAAGACATTAAGTACGAAGTTGGCGATGGCATTGCAAAAATCACAATCAATCGGCCAGAAGTTCATAATGCATTTCGCCCACAAACTTTGGCTGAACTAAAGAGCGCTTTTGATCTAGCGCGCGATAACACTGAAGTTGGCGTAATTATTTTTACCGGCGAAGGTACCCAAGCATTTTGTTCTGGCGGCGATATAAATGTTCGCGGCGATGATGGCTATCTAGGTGATGATGATCTCGCAAAGCAAGGCATCGGTCGTCTAAATGTTTTAGATCTACAAGTACAAATTCGTCGCACCCCTAAACCAGTTGTTGCCATGGTTGCTGGCTGGGTAATCGGTGGTGGACATGTGTTGCACGTAGTCTGCGATTTAACAATTGCCGCCGATAACGCACTCTTTGGTCAGACCGGCCCAATGGTTGGTTCATTCGATGGTGGTTACGGATCTGGTTTGTTGGCAGCAAGTGTGGGCCAGAAGAAAGCGCGCGAAATTTGGTTCATGACTCGTCAATACGATGCGCAAGAAGCGTTGTCGATGGGCTTGATCAACACGGTTGTGCCACTTGCAGAGCTAGAAGCCGAAACTGTTTCGTGGTGTCGCGAAATGCTGCGCAATTCACCGATGGCACTTCGTTTACTTAAGGCAAGTATGAATGCTGCCGATGATGGCTTGGCTGGCGTGCAACAACTTGCCGGCGATGCCACTCTGTTGTTCTATATGACCCAAGAAGGTCAAGAAGGTCGCGATGCTTATAAAGAAAAGCGCGCTCCTGATTTTGGCAAATTTCCTAAGCGTCCGTAATAAACCTAAATGATTGATCAATTACTTGCTTCTATGCAGGTAGTTGCGCTGCCCCTAAAGAGTAAGTTTCGCGGCATCACCGTTCGCGAAGTCGCACTATTTAAAGGCCCTGCCGGTTGGGGCGAATTCGCACCGTTTCTTGAATATGACGATCGCGAAAGTTCAACTTGGTTGTTAAGCGCGATAGATGCAGCAACGAACCCAGCCCCAATGGCATATCGCGGTTTTGTGAAAGTCAATGCAACTCTGCCTGCACTAAATAGCGCCAAAGAGATTGAAGAACTACTGCAATCTTTTGCCGGATGTGACACAGTAAAAATTAAAGTTGGCGAGAATCTGGCTGAAGATATTGGGCGAGTTGCTCGAGTTCGCGCGCTTCTACCGAAAGCCAAACTACGGCTAGATGTAAATGGTGGCTGGAAAGTTGATCAAGCCCTAGTCAGTCTCTACGCAATTTACGAAGAAGTTGGGCCACTGGAATATGTGGAACAACCTTGTGCATCACTTGATGAACTTCGTCGCTTGAAAGAAAAATTAGTTGTTGACATCAAGATCACTGGTGATGAAGTAATTAGAAAAGCAGCAGACCCCTTTGCGATTGATCTACAAGACGCCGTTGATGTATTGATGTTAAAAGCTGCGCCGCTTGGTGGAATTACCCGAGCTCGCGAAATCGCTGCTCACCACAAATTGCCAGTAGTGGTATCAAGTGCGCTAGATAGCGCAGTCGGAATTAGCTATGGCTTACAACTTGCCGCCTCATTGCCATCACTTGATTACGCATGCGGCTTAGCCACCGGCCAGCTATTAAGAGCTGATATCGCCGAATTACCGCTATCAAATGGTCAGCTTGAAGTTAACGCACTTTCACCAGACGCCGATTTGTTAGCAAAGTATGCTGTTCCAGTCGAACGGTTAACATGGTGGAAAGAGCGCACCAAGCGCGCTTTCTATGCCGGTGCCGAAAGTGAAATTCAAGCGAGAGGCTGGAAATGGTGAATTCTTCCACTTCTCTTGCCCGCGTAGTTGTTCGCCAATTAATTGAAGCAGGCATTACTGATGTAGTTATTTCACCAGGCTCACGCAACGCACCAATTTCGTTGGCTATGTTTGCTGCTTCTGAAAAAGGGTTTCTAAAGTTACATATTCGAATTGATGAACGATCAGCTGCTTATTTCGCGTTAGGGCTAGCTAAAGCAAGTGGTCGACCAGTTCCGATTGTCTGCACTAGTGGCACTGCAGTTGCGAATTATCACCCTGCCGTTTTGGAAGCACACCACAGCAATGTGCCGTTACTAGTTCTCACGGCAGATCGCCCCGCTATTTTGCGACGCACTGGTGCTAATCAAACAACTGAGCAAGCGCGCATCTTCGGTGCAGCAGTTCGGTATTTCGCTGATGTTTCTGGGGGAGTATTCCCACTTGATCTACCCCTTGACTCATTGCACCGCGGTCCCGTGCATTTAAATCTGCAATTTGAAGAACCATTACTGCCAGATGATCAAAGCGATTGGCTAAGCGAGATCAAGGTTGCAGCTAGAGCAAAGCCGGCTGGTAAATCTGCCGGAACGCTAAAAGTAAATACCAATAGAGGCGTGCTTGTAGTCGGGCATGATCGTGGCGGATTAACAGTTGCCGAAGTTTCTCAGATTGCCGCTGACCTCAATTGGCCAGTTATTGCCGAAGATCCACTTTCCTTTCCTGATGCAATTGCACATGCCGCACTATTCTTAGCTTCGCCTTCAATTCGCAAGAACTTAAGCCCCGAAACCGTTGTAATCATTGGTCGCACGACGCTTTCACGTTCAATAAATGCCCTGATTGCCTCTGCTAAATCGCAGATTGTGATTGATCCGCGCATGGCAACGGTAGATACATATCGTGTTGCTGATCAGCGTTTTATCGCAGCACCTCAAGTGGTTTCTAAACCCGCTGATTTGGAATGGCATGAACAATGGCAGAAGCTAAGCCAACGTACATCTAAGTTAGTTTCCGAGATTTCAAATTGGTCAGAAAGTGCTTTGGCTCGTGAGTTAGCAAAGCAATTATCAGGCGCTGTATTTATCGCTTCTTCTCGTCCCATTCGCGATATCGAAAGTTTTGCTACTGCTCGTACAGGCATTGAAACTTTTGCCAATCGCGGCTTGGCTGGCATCGATGGCAACATTTCAACAGCACTTGGAATAGCAACTGCTCGTCAGAGTGCCACTGCAATCATTGGTGATTTAGCTTTCTTGCATGACCTACCCGGGTTAGTTGGAAATACTGCTGCTAACTTACGGATCATTGCAATTAATAATGATGGCGGCGGCATCTTTTCAACTCTGCCACAAGCTGGAGTTGCCGGATTTGAAACTGTATTCGGAACACCACACGGTTTAGATTTAGAAAAAGTGGCAGCCGGTCTAGGTATAACAGCAAAAACAATTTCTTCGTTTTCTGATTTAACGACTGAGCTAGCTAAACCGATTTCTGGAGTTTCAGTTTTGGTTTGTCAGATGCCTAACCGGGAAAATAATGCGGCACAATTAAAAGCTTTAGTCGCAAATCTAGAATCAATTTAAAGCGCTGCGCATAGGCGCAAATTTTGCTTCACTTTCAGCTAACTCTTTTGCTGGTAATGAGCCATTAACAATTCCGCAACCGGCAAAGATTCGAATTTCTTGCCCAGAAATCTGACCACAACGAAGAGCAATGCCTAACTCGCCATCGCCTGAAGCATCAATCCAGCCCACGGGACCGGCATATCGACCCCGGTTTATACCTTCATTAGCGTTAATTAGCTCGAGTGCTTTTTGAGTTGGTGTGCCACAAACAGCTGCAGATGGATGCAATTTTTCTAGTAATGAAAAGCTATCAACTTGTTTAGTTGTTTCAACCAAAGCCCCAGTTACATCGGTCGCTAAGTGCATGACATTTGTTAAGTGCAATACGAAAGGTGATTCAGGCACGTTAGTTGATGAGCAAAATGGTTCAAGTGCATCGGCAACTGAGCGCACGGCGTAATTATGTTCTTCGAGATCTTTTGAAGAGCGCGCTAAGGAACCAGCGAGCGCTAGGTCGCGTTCATCATCGCCAGTTTTGCTAATCGTGCCTGCTAATACGCGCGAAGTAACCATGCCTTTACTTAAGCGAAGCAAGAGTTCAGGTGTGGCACCTACTAAACCAGCAACTGCGAAATTCCAAGTTGAGGGATATTCACTCGCTAAGTTTCGCAATACATTGCGAACATCAATTTCTTGATCAGCTTTAGCACTTTGATCTCGGGCTAAAACTACTTTGTCTACATTGCCACTTTGAATTTCCCTAACTAATTTAGTGACCTGGTTTTCCCAGTCACTCTCACTAATTGGTTCGTTCTGCCAAGTTAAATTTGCGGAAGTAGAAACTGTTTTTTCAGTCGGCAAAATCGGTTGAGCGACATCGCCGATCCAAGTCAACCAAGATTTTCCATTGCGTTGTCCGACAATCACTTTTGGAATAATTAAAACTGATTCTTCAGTTTCGGAAAATGAAAATGAAGTAAACAAAACTGGCCCAGTGCCACTTACATGCACGGCATCTGCTACCGAGAAAGTCTCAACTTGGTTATGCCACCAAGTGCGCGCATCGTTAAATCGATTAGGGCCGCTAACTGTGGTGGTGGCATGAACGCCCCAACCCACCAAACCATCGCCTCCGCGCACCCAAGCGATCGGGGCAGCTGCAGGCAGTAAATCTAAAAGCGGCAAATGCTCACCCAAGCGGACGGTATTGATTGCGATCATTTTGCGTCCTTTCATTGAGTGAAAAATGCGAATAATTGGCACTTGAAGTTGTAGCCGAGCCTACCTTCAGAGAGAATGCACCTATGTCGCGCGCAAACCTCAATAAAGACCCCGATGAAGTTGCCGCGATGTTCGACGGCGTTGCCAAACGCTATGACTTGGTAAATGACCTGCTTAGTTTGGGCCGCACCAAAGCTTGGCGCCGTTCAACCACCGCCATAATCGCGCCTAAGGCCGGCATGAAGATTCTTGATTTAGCTGCTGGCACTGGTTCTTCGTCGGAGCCGCTGGCAGCTGCCGGCGCTGATGTGATTCCGGCTGATTTTTCCGAGGGAATGCTGGCCGCTGGCCGCAAAGCCCGCCCGCATCTGCAATTTACTAAGGCCGATGCCTTGAATCTGCCCTTTAAAGATGGCGAATTTGATCTAGTGACCATCTCTTTTGGCCTGCGAAATACCAATGATTTCGACCTCGCCCTGCGCGAGATGCTTCGAGTGACTAAGAGCGGCGGCCGCATCGTGATCTGCGAATTCAGCGCTCCAGTCTGGCGCCCGTTTCGCACCATTTATACCAATTATCTGATGCGCGCATTGCCTTTCATCGCCCGCAAAACTTCTTCTAATCCCGATGCATATGTCTATCTAGCTGAATCAATTAGAGCTTGGCCGAACCAAGCAGGTTTAGCCGAACATATAACAAAGGCCGGCTGGCAAAACGTGGGTTGGCAAAATTTAACTGGCGGAGTTGTTGCAGTTCACAGCGCTGTAGCGCCGTAGCGGTCATAACCATTGCTGAGCCGAGAATAGGATTACGCCTGTGACTGGACCAAGTAATCCGTATATCCCAATTCTGGTAATTGGGGCGATTGGCTTCGGATTCGCCATCTTCTCAGTCGGCATCTCATTAGTCACAGGTCCAGCTCGCTACAACCGGGCCAAGGCCGATGCATATGAATGCGGAATCGAACCTTCACCACAAGCTGCCGAAGGTGGGCGTTTCCCAGTTAAGTACTTTTTAACTGCCATGCTCTTCATTATTTTTGATATTGAAATCGTTTTTCTTTATCCATGGGCAGTGACTTTCGATCAACTCGGTCTATTCGGATTAGTTGAAATGGGAATCTTCATCGCCACTGTTTTCGTTGCTTTTACCTATGTTTGGCGCCGCGGTGGATTGGAATGGGATTAATTTAAATGGGTCTAGAAGAGAAATTACCAAGCGGATTTTTATTAACTTCAGTTGAAAAACTTGCGGGTTACATGCGCAAGAACTCACTGTGGCCAGCAACTTTTGGTTTGGCTTGTTGTGCAATTGAAATGATGGCAGCTGGTGCTGGCCGTTATGACTTAGCTCGTTTCGGAATGGAAGTTTTCCGCGCATCGCCACGTCAAGCAGATTTAATGATCGTCGCCGGTCGCGTTTCAAACAAGATGGCGCCAGTTCTTCGTCAGATTTATGATCAAATGGCAGCACCAAAATGGGTTATCGCAATGGGTGCTTGTGCATCTTCCGGCGGAATGTTTAACAACTATGCAATCGTGCAAGGTGTTGATCACGTAGTACCAGTTGATATTTATCTACCTGGTTGCCCACCACGTCCAGAAATGTTGATGGATGCAATCCTTAAATTGCACGATCAAATTTATGTCGAAAAGCTTGGTCCAAACCGCGAATTGGTTATCAAAAACGTTGAAGCTGCTGCTCTTGCTGCTCTTCCAACCCATCAAATGAAGGGGTTGTTGGCGTAATGAGCAATGACGAGCGCGGTTCTTTCGGAACTCACGGCACCGGCGATACTTCAGGATATGGCGGATTAGTTCGCACCCAAGTAAATCCAGGATCAACAGAACGCCCATATGGTGGGTATTTTGATCAAGTTGCCGATGATTTAGAGCGGGCATATCCTGATTTTGCTGATGCAATTGAGCGCGTAGTTGTCGATCGTGGCGAGTTAACTCTTCACATCAAACGCGAACGATTAGTTGAAGTCTCACTGATTTTGCGCGATCGCTTGAAGTTTGAAAACTGTCTAGGTGTCAGCGGCGTTCATTACCCAGAAGATACCAATCGCGAACTTCATGCAGTTTATCCATTGCTTTCAATGACAAACAATCAACGTATTCGTCTTGAAGTTAGCGTTGCTGACTCTGATCCACATATTCCTTCACTCGTTGAAGTTTGGGCTGGCAATAACTGGAACGAACGCGAAACTTTCGATATGTTCGGAATTATTTTTGATGGTCACCCAGGACTAACTCGCATTTTGATGCCAGATGATTGGCAAGGTCACCCACAGCGTAAAGATTATGCACTCGGTGGAATTCCAGTTGAGTACAAAGGTGCAACAACGCCACCACCTAACGAACGTAGGTCATACAAGTGAGCACATACGTAGATCCATACGCATCCTCTCGCGAAACTACCGAAGGAACTGTCTTCTCAGTTACCGGTGGCGACTGGGATTCACTAGTTACTGAAATTGGTCAGGCGAAAGAAGAACGCGTTGTCGTAAACATGGGTCCTCAGCACCCATCAACTCACGGTGTACTTCGTTTAGTTCTAGAACTTGAAGGCGAAACTGTTACCGAAGTTCGTTGTGGAATTGGTTATCTGCATACTGGTATTGAAAAGAACACCGAATATCGCAGCTGGACTCAAGGCGTTACTTTCGTAACTCGCATGGATTACTTGTCACCAATTTTCAATGAAACTGCTTACTGCTTGGGCGTTGAAAAACTCCTGGGCATCGAAGCACCAGAGCGCGCAAATCAGATTCGCGTGATGATGATGGAGTTCAACCGCATCTCTTCTCACATGGTTGCACTAGGCACTGGAGCACTTGAACTAGGCGCACTTTCACCGATGATTTTCTGCTTCCGTGAGCGCGAACGAGTGCTAGATATCTTCGAATTAGTCTCAGGTTTACGCATGAATATGGCCTATGTCCGCCCAGGTGGCGTTGCCCAAGATCTACCAAAGGGTGCCGTAGCCAAGATCCGCGAGACAGTTGCCGAACTTCGCAAGAACTTTAAAGATAATGAAAAACTTCTAGTTGGTAACTCAATCTGGATGAAGCGCACCGAAGGTATTGGTTACCTCGATCTAGCTGGTGCGACAACGCTTGGTGTTACTGGCCCAGTTCTTCGTTCAACCGGTTTGCCTTGGGATCTACGCAAGATGCAGCCATATTGCGGTTACGAGCAATACGACTTCGATGTTGTAACTGCTGATACTTGCGATGTTTACGGGCGCTTTTTGATTCGTATTGCCGAACTCGAGCAATCACTTCGCATCATTGAACAAGCTTGCGACAAGTTAGATAAATCTGAAGGTCAACCAGTAATGGTTGAAGATAAGAAGATCGCTTGGCCATCACAACTTGCAGTTGGTAATGATGGAATGGGTAACTCACTTGATCACATTCGCGAAATTATGGGCGAATCAATGGAAGCTTTGATCCACCACTTTAAATTAGTTACCGAAGGTTTCCGCGTTCCATCTGGTCAGGTTTACACAGCAGTTGAATCACCACGTGGCGAACTAGGCGTTCACTTAGTTTCAGATGGTGGCACTCGTCCATACCGAGTTCACTTCCGCGAACCTTCATTTAATAATTTGCAATCAACTTCTGCAATGTGCGAAGGCAGCATGGTTGCCGACATCATCGGCGCAGTTGCATCGATTGATCCTGTTATGGGCGGAGTTGATCGCTAATGGCATATACCGATGACCAACTAGCAGTAATGGAAGCCATTATTGCTCGCTACCCACGTAAGCGTTCTGCAATCATGCCGTTGTTGCACTACAGCCAATCAATTACTGGCTATATCAACAATGAAGGCATCGAGATAATTTCAGAGCTGTTAGAGCTAGAAAATGCTGAAGTTACAGCAGTTTCAACTTTCTACACTCAGTACAAGAACCAACCAGTAGGCGAGTATCACGTAGGTGTTTGCACCAACACGTTGTGCGCAGTGATGGGCGGAGACGCTATTTTCGCTGGTTTGAAAGAGCACTTGGGCGTTGAAAATGATGGCGTAACAGCTGATGGCAAAGTTTCTCTTGAGCACATCGAATGTAATGCAGCTTGCGATTACGCACCTGTAGTTATGGCTAACTGGGAGTTCTACGACAACCAGACTGTGCAATCTGCTAAAGATTTAGTCGATTCAATGCGTAGCGGTAATCCAAAACCACCAACTCGTGGTCCAAATAAATTGGTAACTTGGAAAGAAGCTTCTGCAGTTCTAGCTGGCGTTAATGATGGTTTAGCAAATGAAGGTGTTCAAGCTGGTGAGCCAACTCTGCTCGGCTTAAAGCTAAGCAAGGAAGGTAAGTAATGACAAAACTTGCACCAGTACTTTCAGCGCATTGGGATGAAAAAGATTCATTTACGATTGCCGCTTATAAGCGTCACGGTGGTTACACCGCATCAGTAAAAGCGCTTGTTATGGATCCCGATGCAGTTATTCAACTTATTAAAGATTCTGGTTTACGTGGTCGCGGTGGTGCAGGTTTTCCTACCGGCATGAAGTGGGGCTTTATTCCACAAGGCGATAACAAAGATCATTACCTAGTTGTAAATGCCGACGAATCAGAACCAGGTACTTGTAAAGATACGCCGCTATTGATGGCTAACCCACACGTACTAATTGAAGGTTGCATAATTGCCGCACACGCAATTCGTGCAAAGCATGCATTCATTTACATTCGCGGCGAAGTAACTCACGTAGTTCGCCGAATGAACCAAGCAATTGAAGATGCTTATGCAGCTGGCTACTTAGGCAACGGCGTCGAACTAGTTCTACACGTTGGCGCTGGCGCATATATTTGCGGCGAAGAAACTGCACTCCTTGATTCACTTGAAGGTTTCCGTGGCCAACCACGTTTGCGCCCACCGTTCCCAGCTATTGCTGGTTTATACGCTCGCCCAACTGTTGTAAATAACGTCGAATCGATTGCTTCGGTTCCGGCGATTGTTGCTAATGGCGCAGAGTGGTATCAATCAATGGGAACCGAAAAGAGCAAAGGAACCACGCTTTACTCCCTTTCAGGACACGTTGTAAACCCTGGACAATTTGAAGCACCACTTGGAATCACGTTGCGTGAAATTCTCGAACTATCTGGCGGAATGCGCAAAGGCCACAAACTAAAGTTCTGGACTCCTGGTGGATCATCAACTCCATTGTTTACTGATGAGCATTTAGATGTGCCACTTGATTACGAAGGTGTAGCAGGTGCGGGTTCAATGCTTGGCACTAAAGCACTTCAAATTTTCGATGAAACAACTTGTGTAGTTCGCGCGGTATTGCGTTGGACCGAATTCTACAAGCACGAGTCCTGCGGAAAGTGCACACCATGTCGCGAAGGCACTTGGTGGTTGGTACAGATTCTGCGCGATCTAGAAGACGGTAAAGGCTCTGAGGCAGATCTAGCGAAGTTGTTAGATCTTTGCGACAACATCATGGGCCGTTCTTTCTGCGCACTTGGCGATGGCGCAACTAGCCCAATTACTTCTTCGATTAAGTATTTCCGCGATGAATACATCGCACACGTTACAAATGGCGCTTGCCCATTTGATCCAATTGCCAGCACGCTATTTGAAGGAGCTGATGCATAGTGACTCCAGATACCGATGTGATCGTTGAACAAATCACGCTAGTAATCGATGGCTTTGAAGTAACTGTTCCCAAAGGCACCTTAGTAATTCGCGCTGCTGAAAAACTAGGAATTCAGATTCCACGTTTCTGCGATCACCCGCTACTAGATCCAGTAGGTGCTTGCCGCCAGTGTTTAGTAGATATCGAAATTAATGGTCGCGCATTTCCAAAACCACAAGCTTCCTGCACAATTCCAGTTGAGCCAGGCATGATTGTTAAAACTCAGTTAACTTCTCCAGTTGCAGATAAAGCGCAAAAAGGCGTGATGGAGCTATTGCTAGCTAACCACCCGCTTGATTGCCCAGTCTGCGATAAGGGTGGCGAGTGCCCATTGCAAAACCAAGCAATGACTAATGGAAATCCCGAAATGCGCCTAGATGGCGTAAAGCGCACTTTTGAAAAGCCAGTGGCAATTTCATCTTCAGTATTACTAGATCGCGAACGCTGTGTTCTATGTGCTCGCTGTACTCGCTTCTCAGATCAAATTGCTAGCGACCCATTTATTACTTTGAATGAACGTGGTGCTCTACAACAAGTCGGAATTTACGAAGAAGATCCATTCAAATCATATTTCTCAGGCAACACAGTTCAGATTTGCCCAGTAGGCGCGCTAACCGGAACTTCATACCGTTTCCGCGCTCGTCCATTTGATTTAGTTTCTACGACTTCGGCTTGTGAACATTGCGCTTCAGGTTGCGATCTTCGTACCGATGTTCGTCGCGGCAAGACGCTACGTCGTTTAGCTGGCGATGATGCTGAAGTTAACGAAGAGTGGAACTGCGATAAGGGTCGCTGGGCATTTAAATATGTAACCGCAACTGATCGTTTAACTGCGCCACAGATTCGCAATGAAAAAGGCGAACTAGTTACCGCCTCATGGCCAGAAGCTATTTCGGCAGCAGCTGCCGGATTAAGTCGTGGTGCAGCCGTTCTAGTTGGTGGCCGAGCAACTTATGAAGATGCTTACGGTTACAGCAAGTTTGCTCGCGTAGCTCTTGGCACAAATGACATTGATTTCCGTTCTCGTATTTCCTCTGACGAAGAACGCGAATTCTTAGCAGCCCGCGTTGTTAATAACGCAACAACTTATCGCGACATCGATAAGGCTGATCAAGTTCTTCTAGTTGGTTTCGAACCCGAAGAAGAATCCCCAATTGTTTTCTTGCGCATTAATAAGCAATTCAAGAAGCGCGCCCTGAAGGTGACTTCAATCGGCAGCAAAGAATCAATCGCGGTTGAGAAACTAAGTGCTAACTTCATTTGTGTACAGCCTGGCCAAGAAGCCGCTGCAGTTGCAACTCAAGAACTAACTGCTAAATCAGTTATTTTGGTAGGCGAGCGAGCAGCTGAAAGTGCTGGTTTATTAAGCGCCACTGCAGCCTTGGCCGATCGCACTGGTGCAAAGTTGGCTTGGATTCCACGTCGCGCAGGCGAGCGCGGCGCGCTAGCAGCAGGTGCCATTGGCAATTTGTTGCCTGGTGGTCGCCCAGTTTCTGATGCAGCAGCTCGAGTTGATATTGCATCTCTCTGGAACGTTGATTCTCTACCAAGTGAGATTGGCCGCAGCGCTGATCAGATCATCACTGATGTAAACAACGAAAAAATTAAAGCGCTATTAGTTGGCGGCGTTGATCCAGTCGATGGACCAAATCCAGATGCAACAGTTGCTGCTCTAAAGAAGGCTTTTGTAGTTTCTTTAGAGATCGCTAACAGCGAAGTAACTAAGTACGCCGATGTAATTCTGCCGGTGGCTGCGATTACTGAAAAGAGTGGTTCATTCCTGAACTGGGAAGGCCGCGCTCGTGAATTCGAGACTGCCGTTGAATCGCTAAACCGCAGTGACTTAAGAATTCTTTCAATGATCGCTGATGAGATGGGTCATTCCATTTCACTGGGCACAGTTGCTAATGCCGCAAAAGAAATTTCAGCCATCGGAAACTGGGATGGAGCATCAGTCGCAACACCTAGCGTTTCAGCGGCAAGTGCGCATTCAGTATCAGGTGACGAGGCTGTCCTTACTTCTTGGCGTCGCTTACTTGATTTAGGAACTCTACAAAAGGGTGAAGAAAATCTTGCGGGCACAGCTCGTCGTACTGTTGCTGTGATTTCACCAAAGCGTGCAGCTGCACTTGGTGTTGTCGATGGTCAGCTGCTTAAGATTTCAAATAGCAATGGTTGGGTAATGCTGCCAGCGCTAATTGAGAATATTCATGACGATGCAGTTTGGGCGCCGCGAAATTCTGCCGGTTCGCAACTGCTTGCCAATCTGGGAGTCGCGCATAACTCAGTAGTAACGGTGGTGAAAGCATGACAAATGCTCAATTAATCGCAAATGATCCAGGCTGGCTAATCGCCGTAAAAGCCTTACTGGTCTTCGCTTTATGCGTATTGCTAACCCTGATGTCGGTATGGGGCGAGCGTCGCCTAGTAGCTCGTATGCAACAACGCCTTGGTCCTAACCGCGTTGGTCCTTTCGGTTTAATTCAATCTTTAGCCGATGGCGTCAAGTTAGCGCTTAAGGAAGATTTAATTCCAGCTGCTGCCGACAAAGTCGTCTTCATCGTTGCGCCAATCATTAGCGTAACTACCTGCTTTATGGCATTTGCGGTAATTCCTTTCTCCGGCCAAGTTACTTTGTTTGGAAAAGTTACTGCGATGCAGTTAACCGATATTCCAGTTGGCGTTCTGTATGTATTGTCGATCGCCTCAATTGGCGTTTATGGCATCGTGCTAGCCGGTTGGTCTTCAGGTTCTACTTACCCACTTCTCGGCGGTTTGCGTTCAAGTGCTCAAGTTATTTCATATGAAATTGCGATGGGACTTTCACTAGTTGCGGTCTTTATCTATGCCGGATCAATGTCAACTTCAGAAATTGTCGCAGCTCAGCAACAATGGTGGTACTCAGTATTTCTTTTCCC
>JBILXJ010000065.1:0-5522 GCA_044378655.1 Candidatus Planktophila sp.
GGCCAACGCGGCAATGAATTGTGCCTTATTCATTTAAAATCCCCTTATTTACGCTAAAAGTTAAGCAATTGCCTAACGCACTCGCAAAGTTACGCAGAACAATGGGGTGAGTCCAACATAAATGAGGGCGTGTCGCGAAAATAATTTTTCCCAAAACCTGTGAAAAACCCATTAATTATGCGTAAAAAACTCTGTATTAGAACTTTAGAGTTTTACCTTTAGCATCTCTCCCTCAGCCATTTGAGCGTCAAAACCAGCGTAATTCGCCCCTTTTAAGCGCGAACTGGCAATGTCTTTGGTTTGTGAGCAGCACGCTGGGCCTCAAAAGTATCGATGAAATCGCTATTTGCCAGCGTTAAACCGATGTCATCAAGACCCTCCATTAAGCGCCAGCGCACATAATCATCGATCTCAAATGCGATGCTTTGGTCGCCATAGGAAACGGTCTTGGCTTCTAAGTTAACGGTGATTGCCAACGCTGGATCAGCTTCGATTGCCACCCAAAGATCTTCAACTTCGCTTTGGCTTAGCAGGATTGTGAGCAAACCACCTTTTTGCGAATTGCCTCGGAAAATGTCCGCAAAGCGTGAAGAGATCACAACTTTGAACCCATAGTTTTGCAGCGCCCACACTGCATGCTCGCGTGATGAGCCGGTTCCAAAGTCAGCACCTGCCACCAAAATAGTGCCGCTCTTAAATTCTGGTTGATTCAAAACGAAATCTGGATCGCTGCGCCAAGCAGCAAAGAGACCATCTTCAAAACCGCTACGAGTAACGCGCTTTAAATAAACAGCCGGAATGATTTGGTCGGTATCAACATTGCTGCGACGCAGTGGAACACCAGTGCCTACATGAGTTACAAATTTATCCATTTTGAATTCTCCTTATAGATCCGCAGGTGATGAAAGAGTTCCGCGAAGCGCGGTAGCTGCTGCTACTAATGGGCTTACCAAGTGGGTGCGACCACCCTTACCTTGTCGGCCTTCGAAATTACGATTTGAAGTAGAAGCTGAACGCTCTTCTGGTTTCAACTGATCTGGATTCATTCCCAGACACATTGAGCAACCAGCGTTGCGCCATTCAGCTCCAGAATCAATAAAGACTTTATCTAGCCCTTCAGCTTCGGCTTGCAAACGAACTCGCGCACTACCTGGCACAACTAACATGCGAAGTGAAGTTGAAATCTTCTTACCTTTAAGAATTTCTGCAGCAGCACGTAAATCTTCAATGCGACCATTGGTGCAAGACCCTAAGAACACAGTGTCGATAGCTACGCTCTTCATTGGTTGACCTGCCGTTAAACCCATATAAACCAGGGCTCGTTCAGCTGCGCCACGCTCTTCGGCATCTGCAATATCGGCTGGGTTTGGAACGTTAGCATTTAAGAAGATTCCTTGGCCTGGGTTAGTTCCCCAAGTTACAAAAGGCTCGAGATCATCGGCATCTAGATCGACTTCAACATCGAACTTAGCATCGGCATCTGTGAAGAGTGTTTTCCAATATGAAACTGCAGCATCGAAATCTTCAGGTGCATGTGGCTTGCCCTTAATGTACGCAAAAGTTGTTTCATCTGGCGCGATCAAGCCTGCGCGAGCACCAGCTTCAATCGACATATTACAAACGGTCATACGTGCTTCCATTGAAAGTTCGCGAATAGCTTCGCCGCGATATTCAATTACATAACCTTGACCGCCGCCGGTACCAATCTTGGCGATGATGGCCAGAATGATGTCCTTACTGGTTACGCCAGGCTTTAATTTTCCGTTGACATTAATTGCCATAGTCTTTGGTCGTTGTAAAGGCAGAGTTTGAGTAGCAAGCACATGCTCTACTTCGCTAGTTCCAATACCGAAAGCTAGTGCACCAAAAGCACCATGCGTTGAAGTATGTGAGTCACCGCAAACAATAGTTAAACCAGGTTGCGTTAAACCTAATTGCGGGCCAACTACGTGCACGATTCCCTGTTCGGCATCGCCTAATGAGTGAATGCGAACGCCAAATTCTGCGCAGTTTGCGCGCAAAGTATCTACTTGTAGCTTTGATACTGGATCTGCAATCGGCAAATTAATGTTTTGAGTTGGCACATTGTGATCTTCAGTTGCAATAGTTAGATCAGGTCTGCGAACTTTGCGATTACTTAAACGCAGACCATCGAAAGCTTGTGGGCTAGTTACCTCATGAATTAAATGTAGGTCGATATAGATCAGGTCTGGTTCGCCCTCTTTCGCGCGCACCACATGTTCTTGCCAGATCTTCTCGGCTAGCGTCTTTCCCATAACAACTCCTAAATATCCTAAAAACTGGCATCTCACTGAATGGGATGCTAATATCAGTTCGTGGACAAGAAGAATAGCGGAGTCGGCGTATTAGATAAAGCCGTAGGAATTCTGGCTTGCCTGGAATCTGGGCCGCATTCATTGGCCGAACTTGTCGCTGCCACCGGAATTGCACGCCCTACGGCGCACCGGTTAGCCGTTGCTCTCGAGCATCATCGCTTAGTAACCCGCGATTTAACTGGTCGTTTCATTTTGGGGCCTCGTAGCGCCGAATTAGCTGCCGCCGCTGGCGAAGATCGTTTGCTAGCCGCTGCCGCCCCAGCTCTAGCCGCACTACGCGATGCCACTGGGGAAAGCGCGCAGCTCTACCGTCGCCAAGGTGATGTACGTATCTGTGTAGCCGTTGCTGAACGTTTATCTGGTCTGCGTGATTCGGTGCCAGTTGGTTCAAACTTAACTATGCAAGCAGGCTCTGCTGCTCAAATTTTATTAGCTTGGGAAGATTCCGAACGAATTAGTCGTGGCTTAAAAGGTGCTCGTTTTACTGCTGCGCATCTATCAGCTGATCGCCGTCGCGGTTGGGCGCAATCTGTTGGTGAACGTGAAGTTGGCGTGGCATCTGTTTCAGCGCCAGTGCGTGGCCCAAATGGAAAAGTTATTGCGGCTGTAAGTATCAGTGGCCCGATTGAACGTCTTGGTCGCCAACCTGGCCGCGTTCATGCTGCTGCAGTTGTCGCTACTGCTGCTCGATTAACTGAGCATCTAGAAAAAGCCAATTAGTACTTAACTTCAATTCCAAGTTCGCGCAGTACTCGCCCAATAACACCAAAACTAAAACCTTTGCGTTGCAGCAAACTTTGGATTCGACGCACCTGAACATCAGGAGCCAGTCGCGACATGGTGTTGTATTTCTTCATGGCAAGTTCAAATGCCATTCGATACTCATCTTCATCATCGATCTCATCGAGGGCGGTATCAATCGAATTTTGATCTACTCCGCGAGTGCGAAGTTCGCCAGCGATGATTCGCTTTGATAACTTCTTTGAATTATGTCGAGACTGAGTCCAAGCGCGAGCAAATTCCTCGTCATTTATGAGGCCAGCCTCTTGTAGGCGAAAGATAGTTGCCGCAGCAACTTCATCTTCAATACCGCGCTTTTTAAGGTGAGCCACGAGCTCGCCCTTACTCTTCGCCCGAGCAACTAACGCATTGAGCGCAATTGTGTAGGCAACAGAGTAAGGGTCGGCCTCGTGATCAACTTTTACATAGTCGAGCATGTTAAGAGTTGGTTATCCCTTAGAAATCAACGTCGGCGGCAGCTTCATCGATCGCAGCAACTAGCTCTGGATCAACTTCAACTGGCACAAAGTGTGCGCGAATCTTGGTTTCGATTTCGTTAGCAAGATCAGGATTATCAAGTAAGAAAGTACGGGCATTTTCTTTACCTTGACCAAGTTGATCTGCTTCGTAGGTGTACCAAGCGCCGGCTTTCTTAACTACGCCGATTTCAACACCCATATCGATGAGTGAACCTTCGCGTGAGATACCAGTGCCGTAAATAATGTCGAACTCTGCTTGCTTAAATGGTGGCGCCATCTTGTTCTTAACAACCTTGACGCGAGTACGGTTACCGACTGCATCTTGGCCATCTTTAAGAGTTTCGATACGACGAATATCAAGTCGAACAGATGCGTAGAACTTAAGCGCCTTGCCACCGGTTGTGGTTTCAGGTGAGCCGAAGAAAACACCGATCTTTTCGCGCAACTGGTTAATAAAGATTGCAGTTGTCTTTGATTGATGTAGCGCACCAGTCACTTTACGAAGTGCTTGCGACATCAAACGAGCTTGTAGACCCATATGTGAATCGCCCATCTCGCCTTCAATTTCTGCGCGAGGTACAAGGGCAGCAACTGAGTCAACTACAACTAGATCAAGGGCACCAGAACGAATCAACATATCCATAATCTCAAGTGCTTGTTCACCAGTATCTGGTTGTGAAACAAGGAGCGCATCAATATCAACGCCAAGCTTCTTGGCATACTCAGAATCAAATGCATGTTCTGCATCGATAAAGGCACAGATGCCGCCAGCTTTTTGCGCATTAGCAATTGCATGCAGCGTCAGAGTTGTTTTACCGGAAGATTCTGGTCCGTAGATTTCTACGATTCGACCGCGTGGCAAACCACCGATACCAAGTGCGATATCAAGTGCGATTGATCCGGTTGGAATAACTTCGATGACCTGCGCTTGGCGCTCGGACATCTTCATAACAGCGCCTTTGCCAAACTGACGTTCAATCTGAGCGAGGGCGGTGTCGAGCGCTTTTGAGCGATCGCTATTAGCTTTATCGACTGCCTTTTCAGCAGGAGTTTCTTTAGCCACTTACTTTCCTTTCGGTTGAACGTCACTAGGTGTTTAAAGCCCTAGACGTTGAGGTCTGTCCCAGAAGGTACGGAGACCCACTGACGGCCACAGGACGCCTATAAGGCGCTTGTGTGCGGAGAGTGGAACCGCTCTGGCTGTGCAGGGAAATAGTATCCGAACATCTGTTCGAAAGATACTTTAAGGGGCTGACAATGCGCCTCGCGTGTCGCAGGCTTTATACGGCCAGCAGAGCGCCAAATTACTGTTGTTTAGCCGTTTCTTTAGGGTGAGAGCGGCAAAGCGCTTTCCAGATCTCGTGGGGCTCATAGCCATCGCGCAGGGCCTCATCGACTGAACGTGAGCCAAGTTCAGAGATCGCTATATCTTTACTAAAAGAAGGTGCCCAATCGGCGCCGAATGAAAGTTCGATTCGCTCGCGCAAGTCAGAAATGCGCATTTAAAAGAGCGTGCGCTCAACTAATAACGCAGCCTCGTCAGCTGATTGTTGCGGAGTAATCGGTGCAAGCACTTGTGACTTAAGCCAAGCAACTGCCAATGATGTACAGATTTCAAGTTTAGTAACTTCGAGAATTGCGGCATGAAATTCAATCCAGAGCGGATGCTGGCTTTCGGTTAGGGCAAATGCCAACGCAGTTGGATCGCTTAATCGCATCATCTTTAACGCTTCAGAACTTGAAATCTCAAGTGATAACTTTTCGAGCACCGCAGCCGGAGTTCCGATTGCATGCATTAGCTCGCGCAAGCGATGTAACTCACTTGTTAAAAGGGCTAAAACAACTGCGTTCTTATCGCGATAGTGATTATATAAAGTAGCGCGCGAGACCTGTGATTCAACTGAAATATCAATCATGGTTGTTGCAG
>JBILXJ010000066.1:0-5312 GCA_044378655.1 Candidatus Planktophila sp.
ATGGTGCGCTACCGGCTGGCTTAACAATAAATGCGGCGACTGGTCAAATAAGTGGAACGCCAACTGGCAGTGGAACCTTTACCTTCACAATTACTGCAACTGATGCCAACGGTGTTAAAACTTCAGTAACTCTAGCGATCACAATTAATAAGCCAGTTGTTGAGTATTCAATCGAGAACTTTGCTTATGCTTTAACTGGTACTGCAGCGACTCTTTCATGGAAGGCAATCGATGTTCCTGCAATTATTGAAATTACCGCGTCCGATGGAACAAAAAGAAATCTAACTGTTGCAGCTGGCGTCGGTCAGGTAGTTGTTTCAAATCTTGAGCCAGGCTTTGCTTACTCGGCTACTGCCACGCCTGATGCTGCTGTAAATAGCGGATCTTCTAAATCTTTATCATTTGGTATTGCGCCTCGCGATCCTTCAAATGTTCAAGTTACCGACTCAGGTGCAAATCTGAAAGTTACTTGGACAGGAGCTGCAGGATCGGCACAGTATCGAATTGCACTAGTTGCTGAAGGAAAGCCAATTCAGGTATTTACAACTAGCGATACCAATATTGTGATTCCTGCAGACTTAGCAGTTGGCTATACAGTTTCAGTTGTGGCACTTGGCGCCGGCGAATTAAAATCTAATTCAGCTTCAGGTGAGTTCACCCCGAAGGCCGCTCCAACTCCGACACCAACCCCAACGCCTTCGCCAACTCCGTCCGCATCACCTACACCTACGCCAAAACCAACGGTTTCACCATCGACCTCCCCTACTCCTACGCCAAAACCAACGGTTTCACCTACCCCCAAGCCAACTTCAACACCTGCGCCAACAGCTACGCCGAAACCATCTGTCACACCTAGCTCTTCTGCGACTGCAACTCCAAAACCTTCAGTAACTGCAACACCAAAGCCAACCGTGACAGCAACTCCAAAACCTTCAGTAACTGCAACACCGAAGACAACTGTGACACCAAAGGTGACAGCAACACCAAAACCTTCAGTAACTGCAACACCGAAGCCAACTGTGACACCAAAGGTTACGGTAACACCGAAGCCAACCGCTAAACCAAAGGTGACAAATAAGCCATCGATTGCTCCAACTACCGATAGTTCAAAAGTCAAAGTAAATAACTTGAAACCTGGTCAAAAGATCAAGGTAACTGTGAAAGTTAAGGTGAAGTAATGCGTAAAGTCCTTCTATTGGTTTTGCTATTTCTTAATCTCTCGGTTTTACCAAGTTGGGCTGCAGACGAAGTTATCATCGATCGAATAACAGCAGCGGAAGCTGAAGAGCTAGACATTGTGATTCCAGACGATGTGCCACCCGGATTCCACTCAGTTGAAATTGAAGTTTATGATGATGGCGGAACTTTAAGTACACAAGAAATTGTTTTCTGTAAGAATTTATCTGGCGAAGTTCGATGGGATAATCAATGTCCTGATGTAACTGAGCTCTGGGCGTATGAAGATTTACTGAAAATCCAAGAGCGAGAGAAACTGCCTGCTTATAGTCCGGCGCAAGAACCAGAAAAATCTAAAGATTTACAAGTTGCTGCATTCGCCGCCCTTGCTGCTTTAACTGTTGCGGGCTCTGCTAGAGAAAAGAAAAGCAGAGAGAACGAAGATCAGCCAGAAGGTGAAGATAAAGAGCAAGAAGATCTTGCCTCAGTTGATTCTGGAAAATTAGCGTTAATCAAACGTGATCCAGGTCGAGGCGATCTCTCAAGAACTTGGAAGAATCCTTATACCGATGAGAGTGATTTTCTCTTTGTAACTGCGGCCTATAAGGCATCAGGCCGTTCGCCGTTATTAGCTCGCACTTTGGCTGATGGCGGTTATTTGCGGGCTATTTTGGGCTCTTTTGCCGGGTTCCTATATCCAATAGCTGTGCTGTTGGGAATTGCTGCGCTAGTAAACGTTGGGGCACAAGCGATGGCTCCAGCACTTGGAATTATCTTGGCAATAGTTGTTGTCGGAATACTTGATGCTTTTGCTGGTTTTACTGCCGCCGCAATCTTCTTCCTCGGAGTTTTGATCACTGGCAATATGGGATCTCGTCACGAGTTGTTAACAGTTGCGGGACTGATGGTTATCTTCTTTGCCCCAGCGCTATTAGCAAGTGCGGTTCGCCCATTACGTAGATTAGTAAGCAACGGCGAAGAGGGCTGGGAACGAATCACTGACTACGCGCTAGCAATTTTACTAACTGGCTGGGCAGTAGAGAAAATGGTTAATGCGTTAAATGGCCTGGCTTCAGTCCAGCTTGCCATTACTTATCAAGCAACCACAATTGCAATTTGGTCTGCGGTATTAGTTGGCATGCGCATCGCATTAGAAGATGTATCCACCTACCACTATCCAGTGCGACTACAAGCGGTTACTGCTCAACTTCAGGATCCCGATCAGTATCAGAAAATTGTTTCTCTGATGATCAAAACCTTCATTTTCGTAATGTTGGCGGCACCATTTGTGGGCTTTAACATTCAGCTGATTCTGGGAACGGCGCTATTTGTTTTCCCAAGTATTGCAAATATGACATTTGCCAAGAAGTTGCCAAAGTTTCCAAACATTCACTGGCTCATACCAAAGGGCGCTTTCAAGATTGTTGCTATGGTCTTTGTTGGCTTCATATTTTCTAACTGGGTGCAGGGTCAATTCAGCAATCCACAAACCTTCCTTAAGTGGAGTTTTGTGATTCTGACTTTCCCAGGGATCTTCTTCGCAATTCTGGGCTGGATTGCTAAAGCCCCAGAGAAGAGTTGGCGCGAGGATAAGAATGGCCAGATCGCATACCGAATTCTTGGAGTTGTGGTGTTCCTGCTGGTTGTTCAGATTGTGCGCGGGGTAGACCTAACTGCTTGGCTCTAAAACCATTGATTTGCTGGGGTTTTACTTCATAAACAAGGCGTTTAAGCGCTTTGTTGTGAAGAACAAACCAATGCAAATCATCACTACGAAATAAGCCACATTAACCAATAAGCCAATACCGAAGTTACCCGCCATGGCTTTAGTAACTAATTCAATTCCTTGTCCTAACGGCAACGCCTTGATTATTGCCTGTGCCCAACCTGGAAAAACAGTTAACGGATAGAAAGCACCAGAGAATAAGAACATAGGTAATAGGAATATCTCAAAAAAGTTCATCTGATGATGTGACTTCATATAAGAGGTAATTGCCATACCAAATGAGGCAAAGCCAAAAGCCACAATTATCGCCGCCGGTACTGCCAAGAGCGCCCACCACGAAGTAACTAGACCTAAACCAGCAAGCACCACGGTAAAAGCGGTTGCGTAAATTCCACCACGCAATAGCGCCCAAGCTATTTCACCAAGAGCCACATCTAGTGGTCCAAGCGAAGTCGATAACATCGCTTTGTAAAGGCGGCTTTCGTTTAGTTTGAAAAATACATTCCAAGTTGAATCAAACATCGCACCATTCATGGCACTCGTTGCCAATAATCCTGGCGCAATGTAAGCGGCATAGGAAATGTTGCCAGTAGAGGTAGAGATGTTGCCGACAAGTTCACCAATGCCGTATCCAAAAGAGAGCAAGTAAAGAACTGGCTCAAAGAAACCACTCACAACCGCAATCCAGGCAGATGACTTAAACGAAAGCCAGTTTCTGAGCAAAACTTGCTGAGGGCGGCCGGAATAGTATTTTTCGCCGAACTTTCCGGTTCGACGTTCAGCGATTTGTACAGCGTCAGAAGTCATTTATTTCTCTAGCCTCTTAGCGAAAATGCGAGCGGATAAGAACAACCCAACTACAACCATGGCTGTCAGCACCGCAACATGTATCGAGAGTTGTAGCCCGGACAGTGGGTAGTCATAAGTCAGATAGCGACCAAGTTCCGAAGCGTGCCAAAGCGGTGAAATCCACCCGAAAAACTGCAAGAAAATAGGCATTTGGGAAAGAGGATAAAAGGTGCCTGAGAATAAAAACATTGGGATCATGACAAACCGGCTCACAATAGTAAAGAAGTAATCTTCTTTCTCGATTTTGGCCGCTAGTGCAAGCATTACTGCGCCCATCGCAGCCCCTGCTAACAGAGCTGCTGGTATTGCCAGCCAGGCGGTACCAGACTCAAGAGCGCCGAACAAATAAAGCACGATCCAGTAAAAAACTATTGAAAACATTGCCCGAGCCATAGCGGCAATAAAAATCCCCAAAGAAATTTGTTCGGCAGTCAAAGTTGTAGAACGCATACCGAAAAAAGTACGGTTCCATTTAAATCCTTGCATAACTGGAAAAATTACTTCATCAGCACTTCCCTGAATCGCTGCACTTGCGAGCAATGCCGGGGCCAGGAAAGTTAAGTAACTAACGCCGTCAACACCATTGTTGGCATCAATCAAAGAACCCACACCAATGCCGATCGAGACTAGATAAAGTGTTGGATTAACGATGGCTTCAAACAAAATGATGCCCCGCCACTTGAGCATGTTGCGAATACGAGCTTCAGCGACATGAAGTGAGCCGTATTTAGAAACCTTGCGAATATTGGTGCTCATCATTCAACCAAGGTACGACCAGTGAGACGAAGAAACACATCTTCCAGCGAGCTGCGTCGGACTAGCGAAGTATTTGGGTGAATGCCTTTTGCGGTAATCTGCTCTAGCAACTGCTCTCCATCTTCGGCATAAAGCAGAATCCGATCAGGTAGAACTTCGATTCGATCAGCAAGTGGGCGAAGTGTTTCAACCATTTCTTTATTGCGTTCAGAGCCAAAACGAACTTCAAGAACTTCTTTGGTGGAGTAAGTCTTAATCAATTGCGCTGGACTATCTTCGGCCATGATCTTGCCTTTATCCATCACAATTAAACGATCGCAAAGTTGTTCAGCTTCATCCATGTAGTGAGTGGTAATTAGCAGTGTCACGCCTTGTTCTTTAAGGCGGAACAGACGATCCCAGAGAATGTGGCGCGCTTGCGGATCTAATCCGGTCGTTGGTTCATCGAGCATTAAAATATCTGGTTCGCTAACTAGTGATCTAGCGATAGTTAAGCGTCTTTTCATGCCACCGCTTAGGGCCTCAACCTTTGTATCTTTCTTCTCTTCGAGTTGAGCGAATTCGAGGAGCTCGGGAATCTTCTTATTTATAAAGCTGGATGAGAGACCGAAATAGCGACCATATATAAAAATATTTTCGGTGACTGTTAGTTCGCTATCTAAGTTATCTTGTTGTGGCACTACACCCAAGTGAGCACGAATCTGGGGCCCATTTTCTTCAGGGTCTTTTCCAAGAATCGTTAACGTGCCAGAGGTGCGCACTGAGGTTGCACCAATGATTCGCATAGTTGTTGATTTGCCCGCAC
>JBILXJ010000014.1:0-17409 GCA_044378655.1 Candidatus Planktophila sp.
CGGACTTCCGGCAATCACTGAATTAATTGGTTCTGGCATCAGTGTCAATGTGACTTTGATCTTTTCGATCCAACGATACGTGCAAGTTATTGAGGCCTATATCGCAGGCATCGAACTCGCCGACAAAAATGGCGCAGACCTAACTCAGATTCATAGCGTTGCTTCATTTTTTATTAGCCGACTAGATACGGCGATTGATCCGCTTTTAAAATCCGACGGTGGCGTTCTGGCACATTCCCTATTAGGGGCAGCTGCTATTGCTAACGCTCACCTGGCTTATGAAAAATTCGAGCAAGAATTTGCCTGCGATCGTTGGAAGGAGCTTGCAACAAAAGGTGCCAATGTTCAACGTCCACTTTGGGCTTCAACTGGCGTTAAAGACCCGGCTTACGATGACACTCGATATGTTCTTGAGTTAATCGCACCGAATACTGTCAACACAATGCCGCAGAGCACGCTAGATGCGGTCATTGATCACGGGGTATTCAAGGGAAACACCATTGCTGGTAAATACGAAGAAGCTCGCATTGTCTTTACTCAGTTAGCTGAACTTGGATTTTCAATTGATAAAGTCACCGCCGACTTAGAAGCAGATGGTGTTAAGAAATTCGCCGATGCCTGGAATGAACTCTTGGCTAGCGTTAAAGGAGCAATGGCTTAATTGTTGAAATTATCTGGTAACTCACTAGCTCAGATTGATCGAGAGAGTGCGCTTTACAAGAAGATCGCAGCCGTTAATCCGCGCTTAGCCAATAAGGACTCTGATATTTGGGGACCAGCAGCAAAAGCAGAAGCGAGCATTCGCCTTAACTGGATCGATGCGCCAGAGAGTTCTCGTGACTTATTGCCACAGCTAGATGCGGTAAGTGCAAAATTCCGCAACCACAAACGCGTCGTTCTATGCGGCATGGGTGGATCTTCCTTAGCCCCAGAAGTAATCGCAGCGACTTATCGCAAAGAGTTATTCGTGCTTGATTCCACTGATCCGGTTTATATCCACCATGCACTAGCTGGCGACCTGCGCGAAACTGTGGTGGTGGTTGGTTCTAAGTCAGGATCAACCATTGAAACCGCATCGCAGCGTGCGCTATTCGCCGAAGCTTTTCGCACGCTAGATTTAAATCCAATTGACCACATGGTTATTGTGACTGATCCGGATTCACCACTAGATAAAAGTGCGCGGTTAGAAGGCTACACCGTCATTAACGCAGACCCTAAAGTAGGTGGTCGTTTCAGCGCACTTACCGCTTTTGGTTTAGTGCCCGCAGCTTTACTTGGCGTTGACCCATCAGTTCTCCTTGATGCAGCCGCTGATGCCAAAGCACAGATTTTAGAAAACGAAGTTGCTATCGATATTGCTTACCTCATCAGCAGCGCTGGCCAATATTTAACCTATTGCGATTCACCTGAGGCTCCTGGACTTTCAGATTGGATTGAACAATTAGTTGCTGAATCAACTGGCAAGAATGAAGTTGGTCGCCTGCCAGTAGTGATCGAAAGTTCAACTGCCGCAGCTGGCGGAGATGCGTTTAGCATTGCATTTGGCGCAGATGCTGACTTAGTTATTTCTGGCGAACTCGGTGAGCAATTCTTTCTCTGGGAATGGGTAACTGCTCTGGTTGGCGCAGCACTTGAAATCGATCCTTTTAATCAACCGAATGTGACTGAAGCTAAAGAAGCTACCAGCGCGCTCTTAGCCGAATGGAATGGCGTACTGCCTGAATTCAAAGCAGATGCTGTCGATGGCGCAGTTGAGATTTTCGGTGCGGGTTCTGATTTAACTTCAGCGCTGCGCACATTCTTAACGCAAATTCCAGCTGGCGGATATGTTGCAGTGATGGCATATCTCGATCGCAGCGGAGATCGCGACCTAGCAAAATTGCGCGAAATAATTGCGCGCAAATCAAACCGCCCAGTTACCTTTGGTTGGGGTCCACGTTTCTTACACTCAACCGGACAGTTCCATAAGGGTGGCCAGCAAAACGGTGCTTTCTTGCAGATTACTGGTGTAACAAATGGCGATGTAATTATTCCCGGGCAGAGCTACGGATTTAAGACTTTGATTATGGCGCAAGCGCTTGGTGATTTGCGTGCTCTTGCAAAAAGAAAATACCCGCTGCTGCGATTACATTTAAGTGATCGAAGTGCGGGTATTGCCCAATTGCTTAAAGCCGCCGAAGCGCTTTAATTTAAATTATTCTTCGTCATCTCCGTGCAGTTTGCGCAGAGCATCTGCCAGAATCTTTTCACCTTCAGCTGCACTGCGGCGCTCTTTAACATAAGCCAAGTGAGTCTTGTAAGGCTCATTCTTAACGGCAGACGGCGGGTTGTTCTTATCTAAACCTGCAGGTAAACCACACTTTGGACAATCCCATTCAGCTGGAATTACCACGCCTTCTTCTTTAGCAAAAGATGGCTTTACTTCGTGACCTTTACCGCACCAGTATGAAACATAGAAGCGCTCAATAGATTCACCGCGCTCGGCCTCGCCCATTGGGCCAGCTCCGACACGACTTCCGCGAATTGCACTTCCCATTTAGAGCTCCTTAAGAAATTAAAAAAATGAATTAAGCAGATTTTAAAACAAGACTTAGCGCGACAACACCTGAGAACCAAAGTCCGCCAACCACAATTGTGATGCGATCAAGGTTCTTCTCTACGACTGAAGAGCCGCCGAAGTTTGATGAAACGCCACCACCGAATAGATCGGAAAGTCCGCTGCCCTTGCCCTTGTGCAATAGAACCAAGAGGATCATCAAAATGCTTGTGATGACCAGGATGATTGAAAGTGCAAGTGTCACGAATAGTTCTCCAACTTCGAAGTGAGGTAAGGCTGTAATTCTACTTCACCAACTGCTTGTCAGTGCAATTGAGCGGTCATTTAGCCGTTATTTGGGCTTATTCACCGCGGTAGTAGCGGGCGATCTTTGCCAATTCTTCAGGATCGAGGCTGGCTCCGCCGATTAGCGCGCCATCGACATCGTCCTTTTTCATGATCTCAGCAATATTTGCAGATTTAACTGAACCGCCATAAAGAATGCGCATATTGTCAGCGATTTCTGGTGAACCAATCTTGGCAACTTCGGCGCGGATTGCAGCACAAACTTCTTGGGCATCCTCAGGCGTTGCAGTTTTGCCAGTGCCGATCGCCCAAACTGGTTCGTATGCAATCACAATCTTCTTTAGCTCTGGCTTAGTAAATCCGGCCAAGCCAGCGCGAACTTGAGCAAGAACATGTTCGACATGTGTGCCCGCTTCGCGAATTGCTAACTCTTCGCCGCAGCAGAAAATCGGAGTTAATTCATTGGCAAGTGCGGCCTTAATCTTCTTGTTAACAATCGCGTCAGTTTCGTTATGAATAGCACGACGCTCTGAGTGACCGATAACCACAAATGTGCAACCGAGCTTTGCCAACATAGAACCGCTGATGTCGCCGGTAAAAGCCCCGCTTGTTTCAGGAGACAAATCCTGCGCACCATAAAGCAGGCGCAAGCGATCGCCGTCAATCAAAGTTTGAATCGAACGAATATCGGTAAATGGCGGAATGATTGCTACATCAACTGCGTCGTAATCCTTATCATCGAGGCTGTAGACCAACTTTTGCGCAACTGCAATCGCCTCTAGATGGTTGAGGTTCATTTTCCAATTACCGGCCATTAGTGGCTTGCGCATTTTTTATCCTCTTTCGAATTAGATTACTTGAAAATTAAATTCCCGTTATAAACCTTTATAGACCTAGTGCTACGAGACCAGGAAGTTCCTTGCCTTCTAGATACTCAAGTGAGGCGCCGCCGCCAGTTGAGATATACCCAAAGTCGCTATCGGCAAAACCTAGTACACGAACTGCTGCGGCTGAGTCTCCCCCGCCAACTACGCATAACCCGGCGACTTTAGTAAGCGCGCTAGCAACTTCTTTAGTGCCACCAGAGAAAGCCGCGAATTCAAAGACGCCCATTGGACCATTCCAGAAAACTGTTTTGCAGCCAGTAATTGCCTTGGCGAAAGCTGCCGCAGTTTCGGGGCCAATATCTAGACCCATTTGATCTGCTGGAATTGCATCAGCGCTAACCAGAGTTGCTGGTGAATCAGCTGCAAATGCTGGTGCCACCAAAATATCGGTAGGCAGTAACAACTCAACACCGTTTGCCTTGGCTCGCTCAAGTAGCTCTTTAACTGTAGGAATTAGATCGACCTCAACTAGCGAAGTTCCGATCTCTTTTCCTTGTGCAGCCAAGAAGGTAAATAGCATGCCGCCACCAATTGCAATGACATTTACTTTTTCGAGCAAGTTAGCGATTACCCCAATTTTATCCGAAACCTTGGCGCCACCTAAAACTACGCCATAAGGACGATCTGGATTTTGAGTTAATTTCTTGAGCACTTCGACTTCAGCGCTTACCAAATACCCCGCTGCATTCGGCAACAGCTTAGGTAAGTCATAAACAGATGCGTGCTTGCGGTGAACTGCACCAAAACCATCGCCCACGTAGGCATCAGCAAGCTTTGCAAGTTCGCTGGCCAGTGCTGCGCGCTCTGCTTCATCTTTGCTGGTTTCTGCTGCGCTAAATCTAATGTTCTCGAGCAACAAAATTTCACCTGGAATAAGTGAGTTAGCAGTTTCCGTAACTTCTGGGCCGGTAACGGCAGTTGCAAACTTAATCGGCATCCCGAGCAGCTCACCTAAACGCGCAGCTACTGGAGCGAGTGATAGTTCAGGTTTTGCTTCGCCTTTTGGTCGACCTAAGTGCGCCGCAATTACTAGCGACGCACCTTGGTCTAGCAAATATTGAATCGTCGGAAGCGATGCCCGGATACGCCCATCATCCTTAATGACGCCATCTTTCAACGGCACATTTAGATCACAGCGTAGGAATACGCGCTTTCCTCTGACTTCTAGCTCTTCGAGATGCGCCATAAGTTTTAGAGAGTCTTACCGACGTACGAGATTAGATCTACTAGACGGTTTGAGTAACCCCACTCGTTGTCATACCAACCAACAACTTTTACTTGGTTACCAATTACCTTAGTTAGACCTGAATCGAAAATACATGATGAAGGATCAGTGACGATATCTGAAGAGACGATTGGATCTTCGGTGTAGGTCAAGTAACCCTTAAGTGCGCCATTGGATGCAGCCTTCATTGCAGCATTGATCTCTGCGGCAGTTGCTTCCTTAGCTAGTTCAACAGTTAAGTCAGTTGCTGAACCTGTTGGAACTGGAACGCGCATCGCATAACCATCAAGCTTGCCCTTTAACTCTGGCAGTACCAAAGAAATAGCCTTAGCAGCACCGGTTGAAGTTGGGATCATGTTTGTTGCAGCCGCACGTGAACGACGTAGATCCTTGTGTGGGAAGTCCAAGATAACTTGGTCATTTGTATATGCGTGAATTGTGGTCATTAGACCCTTAACAATTCCCCAGTTGTCATTAAGTACCTTAGCCATTGGAGCAAGGCAGTTAGTTGTACATGACGCGTTAGAAATGATGTTGTGCTTTGCCGCATCGTAATTTTCGTGGTTAACGCCCATCACGATTGTGATGTCTTCATCTGTAGCTGGTGCTGAAATGATTACTTTCTTTGCTCCAGCTGTGATGTGCTTGCCGGCATCGGCAGCCTTGGTAAAAATTCCGGTTGACTCAACAACAACGGTTGCGCCAACTGCGGCCCAAGGAAGATTTGCTGGATCGCGCTCTGCAAAAACTTTGATGGTCTTGCCACCAACTGTGATGGTGTCTTCGGTATGTGAAACTTCTAGGCCCAAGCGACCCAAGATTGAGTCATACTTTAGAAGGTGAGCCAAAGTTGCATTGTCGGTCAGATCGTTGATGCCGACGATATTGATATTTGGATTAGTTAGTGCGGCGCGGAAAAAGTTACGCCCGATTCGGCCAAAGCCATTGATTCCAACATTAATCACGGTAAACCTCGCTTCTAGTGCGTGAATTCTTCAGATCTGAAGAAATTTATAAACTCACCACAGCGCTGGGGTACGCCCTAACCCTACCAAAAAGGTTACCTACTACTTAGTTTCACGGGCTGAGGTAGCCCTCGCAGGCAGTGTTAATTAAGAAGATCTGGCGAAAGACCAGCCTCAGTATCTGGAATTCCCAGATCTGAAGCACGCTTATCGGCCATTGCCAATAGGCGACGGATGCGTCCGGCAATTGCATCTTTGGTCATTGGCGGCACTGCTAGCGAACCTAATTCTTCGAGACTGGCTTGGCCATGTTGAATACGAAGTTCGCCAGCTTCCTTTAAATGATCTGGAATTTCTGGACCCAAAATTTCCATAGCTCGAGCAACTCGAGCAGATGCTGCAACGGCTGCGCGCGCAGAGCGACGCAAATTAGCATCATCGAAATTTGCTAAACGATTAGCTGTGGCGCGAACTTCACGGCGCATACGTCGTTCTTCCCAAGCGAGTACTGATTCGTGTGCACCAAGGCGAGTTAGTAAAACTCCAATTGCATCGCCATCGCGAATTACGACTCGATCAACGCCGCGCACTTCGCGGGCTTTGGCCACGATGCCTAAACGACGAGCTGCGCCAACTAACGCAAGTGCTGCTTCGGGCCCAGGGCAAGTAATTTCTAGCGATGATGAACGACCTGGCTCGGTAAGTGAACCATGTGCAATGAAAGCACCACGCCATGCAGCTTCGGCATCACAGATTGCAGCAGAGACCACTTGTGGTGGCAGGCCGCGAACTGGTCGTCCGTTAGCATCGACTAAACCTGTTTGGCGTGCCAACGCATCGCCATCGGAATTAACGCGAACTACGTAGCGAGAACCTTTGCGGATACCGCTGGAAGAGAGAACGGCAAGATCTGATTCATGCCCATAAATATCAGCAATATCTTTACGTAAACGTCGCGCGCTTTGAGCGGTATCTAATTCAACTTCAACCACAATCTTGCCGGCTGCGATATGCAGGCCACCAGCAAAGCGAAGTAGTGAAGAAACCTCAGCTTTGCGGCAGCAAGGTTTGGTAATTGAGAGTCTGGTGAGTTCATCTTTCACCGATGCGGTCATTGCCATGGCGTTATCCAACCAGTCTTTGCTCGATGATGTGTGCCAAAACTGGGGTTAATTTTCTAACATCATGCGCGGAACTGCCTGGACCCATCGATAAATCGGCCGAAATTAACGAGCCTCCGAGTGAATGCACGATTTTTTCCAGAGCTAAACGATCAGTAACCACATCTGAGTCAGCAACCACATAGTCGACTTTTAGTTCAGGGGCATATTTATGCAATAGATGTAGATGATCTTCAGCCGAATAGCCCGCATATTCATCACCTGAAGTATGAATATTGGCATCTAGATTTAACAGCACAACCTTTTTCGCTTTTGAATTCACAATTGCTTCACGTTGCGCTGGCACCATTAAATGCGGCAAGACACTTGAGATCCAGGAACCCGGCCCCATTGTGATTACTTCGGCGCTACTAATTGCAGCAAGCGCTTCGCTGCGAGCAGCGGGATTCTCTGGCAGCAAACGCAATGATTCTAGCTTTCCTTTGGCGGTAGCAACTTCTGCTTGACCGCGTACATTAATTCGACCGATGGAAGATGTAAATGTTGCTTCGATATCTAGCGGCACAGCAGCCATCGGCAATACTCGACCTACAACTTTAAGTAGCGCACCTACGCGATCTAAACCTGCGACTGGATCTTCATCACGATCCCAAAGCGCTGCTAGCAATAGATTTCCGACGGCATGACCATCGAGCGGGCCTTCACTAGTGAATCGATATTGCATGATCTCGGCCCAACTACGGCCCCAATCATCATCTGCGCAAAGTGCCGCAAGTGCCATTCGCAAATCACCTGGCGGAAAAATTGGAAATTCTTGGCGCAAGCGACCACTAGATCCACCATTATCAGCGACGGTAACTATTGCAGTGATTTGGTCAGTGATTGCACGCAGCGAAGTAAGGGTTGCCGCTAGGCCATGTCCCCCGCCTAGTGCAACAACGCGAACTGAACTCATTCGCGACCGAGATCCCGATGTACTGCGTGTGCTGAGATGGCTAGCTCTGAACTTGTCGAACTCAATTGCTTAGCGATTTCAGTTGAGATGGCGACACTTCGATGTTTGCCACCGGTGCAACCAATTGCGATAGTTAAATACTTTTTACCTTCGCGAATATAGCCAGGCAACATATCCTTGATCAGTTTTACATAGTCACCAACAAATTCGGTAACACCTTCATTAGAAAAGACGCGATCGCTGACCGCTTGGTCTAGGCCCGTTAATGGTCGTAACTCTGGAACCCAATGCGGATTAGGAATGAATCGGCAATCTAAAACTAAATCAGCATCAACTGGAATTCCATACTTATATCCAAAACTCAGGATATTTAGCCTGACACCTTCGATCATGCCTTCGGCGAAAATCTCACTGGTTCGTTTCGCTAGCTGATGTACATTTAAATTTGAAGTATCGATTACTACATCGGCGCTTTCGCGAAGCTCATGTAATTTTGCCCGTTCGCGATCTATGCCATCGGAGATGCGATCACCACCCTGCAGCGGATGTGGCCGGCGAGTGCTTTCAAAACGAGCTACTAAGGATTGATCTGACGCATCTAGAAAGAGCAGTCGGAAATGAATTCCATCATTTTTTAAATTTGCTAAAGCTGCATTTAAATCATCAAAGAATTTTCCGCCGCGCACATCAACCACTACGGCTAGCGCTGGTAGCTCACCCACATTTGATTGCTTAGCCAGTGCCGGCAAAAGCGATGGCGGCAAGTTATCAACTACATACCAACCGAGGTCTTCGAGGGAATGAGCAACCGTTGAGCGCCCGGCACCTGACATACCGGTCAAAATCAAGAGTTCGTTGCGCTTCATGCTTCTATCCTGCCGTGCCTGTCAAGCACCAGTGATTTCTCCAGTGGTCATATTTACCGCCTCGCTCTTGCCTATTTGAGCCAGTGATTGGGTAATTGTTTCAGCCAGTTTTTCACCGATTCCAGGCGTTGCCGCTAATTCAAGTTGGGTGGCTTTCCGAATCGCAGTTACTGAGCCAAATCGGTCAAGTAGCGCAGTTCGCCGTGCGCTCCCAAGACCTGGAATTTCGTCAAGTAAAGATTCCAACATGACTTTAGATCGTCTAGAGCGATGGAAAGTGATGGCAAATCTATGTGCCTCATCGCGAATTCGTTGCAGCAAATAAAGACCTTCACTGTTGCGCGGGAAAATCAGTGGGTCAGCGTTATTGGGAAGCCAAACTTCTTCTAGCCGTTTTGCTAACCCACAAAGGGCGATGTCAGTTATTCCTAATTCACTAAGAGCTCGTTGGGCCGCACTCACTTGTGGCTTACCTCCATCGACCACGATAAGCGCTGGTGGATAAGCAAACTTACTTATGCGCCCACCAGTTTCCGACACTTCTGCTAAATCAACGTTTCGATCATCCAGCATTCGCTTAAGTCTGCGCGTGATTACTTGATGCATTGCTCTGGTGTCATCCCAGCCTTCGCTAGTGTCAATTATGAAACGGCGATACTCGGATTTTTTAGGCAAGCCATCTTCAAAAACCACCATAGATGCAACAACTGAAGTTCCTGAAATATTTGAGATATCAAAACACTCTATGCGAAGCGGCGTGCGGTTAAGGCTTAACATTTCTTCGATCTCTGTAAGCGCTTTGCCAGAAACTGCCGCATCGGTTGCCCGCTTGCTCACATATTGAATCAGCGAGTATTGAGCGTTTCGCTTTACCGTTTCGAGTAATTCAACTTTATCGCCGCGCTGCGGAACCTTGATCTCAACCTTTGAACCGTTAACACCTGTAAGCCATTGCTCAAGTTCAGCGAGGTTTTCAGGTTGTGAGTTAAGGTAGATATTTCGCGGAATTGAGATTGACCCATTTCCATAGATTGAATAAAGGAGCGAGGCGAAAATATCTTCACCTTCGAGCGCCATTTCCTGATCGACTATCCATGAACGAGAGCCTTTGATCGAACCGCGCTGCATCGAGAAAATTGAGCCAGCCGAATGAAACCCATCTTGATACAGCGCGATGAAATCGCCATCTAAATCATCTGAGAAATTTCCTTGGGTTGATCGTTGGGCTTTTTCGAATGACTCAATTTGATCCCGGAGTCGAGCGGCTCTTTCAAACTCCTCATTAGCTGAGGCGGCTTGCATTTCCTCATGAAGGGTTGGAAGCAAGTTCTCCATGCCGGCTTCCATAAAATCATTTAACTTTAACGCCAAACTATGGTGATCTTCTTTTGAGATCCAACCAACACATGGGGCTGCGCATTTGCCAATATCCCCCAGTAGGCATTGTCGCTTGCTGCGCTGCGCCCGCTTAAAGTTAGAAGAAGAGCAAGACCTAACCGGAAATACCTTGAGCAAAACTTCAAAGGTATTGCGCAACGCCCAAGCGTTTGTATATGGCCCAAAATATTTCAAACCCGGACGCTTATCTTTACGGGTTATAAAGATCATCGGATATTCATCATTTAGTGAAATAGCTAAATACGGATAAGACTTATCGTCTTTAAACTGCACGTTGTACTTTGGTTGGTACTGCTTGATCCAGCTAAATTCCAAAGCCAGCGCTTCGAGCTCGGTACTAACAATCGTCCAGTCAACGCGCACAGCTTCGTGCACCATGCGATTGGTTTTAGTGGCTAAATTAGCTTGAAAGTAATTGCTCAGCCGATTCTTGAGATTCTTAGCTTTGCCAACATAAATAACTTTGTCGGCCTTGTTAAAGAAGCGATAAACGCCAGGGTGCTCTGGAATATTACTTGGCCGATAACTTTGCGGATCTGCCATTTGAACTACTTCTTCTGCTTAGCTTTTCGGTTACTCGCCAATACCTCAGCCAAGAAAGTGCCGGTGTAGCTAGCTTTGTTCTTTGCTACTTCTTCGGGAGTTCCTTCAGCAACCAATGTGCCGCCACGGAAACCGCCTTCGGGCCCCATATCAATAACCCAGTCAGAGGATTTAATGACATCAAGATTGTGCTCAATTACAACGACGGTATTGCCGGTATCTACTAGACGGTTGAGCACGCCTAATAACTTATTTACATCTTCAAAGTGCAGACCTGTAGTTGGCTCATCTAATACATAAATCGTGCGACCAGTTGATCGACGTTGCAGTTCGGTAGCTAGCTTCACGCGCTGCGCCTCACCACCTGACAGAGTCGGAGCGGATTGGCCAAGGCGCACATAGCCCAAACCGACATCGCATAGGGTCTTTAGATATCGCGCAATAGTTGGTACAGATTCAAAGAAAGCATGGGCTTCTTCGATCGGCATATCTAAAACTTCGGAGATCGACTTACCCTTGTAATGAACCTCAAGAGTTTCGCGGTTGTAGCGAGCACCATGACAGATTTCGCAAGGTACATAAACATCAGGCAAGAAGTTCATTTCAATTGTGATGGTGCCATCGCCTGAGCAGTTTTCGCAGCGGCCACCTTTCACGTTAAAGCTGAAACGTCCTTGCTGATATCCGCGCACCTTGGCTTCAGTGGTTTCGGCAAAGAGAGCACGTACTTTGTCGAAAACGCCCGTGTAGGTGGCTGGGTTAGAACGCGGCGTACGACCAATTGGAGATTGATCAACGTGTACAACTTTATCTAGTAGATCTATGCCGGTAATTGTGCGGTGACGACCGGGAACAATGCGAGCACCATTTAGCTTGTTAGCCAAAGTTGAATAAAGAATGTCATTAATTAGCGTTGATTTTCCAGAACCACTGACACCAGTAACGGAAACGAAAACTCCGAGCGGCACACTGACTTCGATATCCTTTAGATTATTCTCTTTAGCGCCCTTAATTGTTAGTTTGCGCTTTGCGTCTATTGGTCTGCGAGTAGAAGGAATTTCAATCGCTTTGCGTCCTGAAAGGTAAGCACCGGTGATTGACTCAGGTGAATCAATTAGATCCTGATAGCTACCTGAAACGACTACGTGTCCCCCGTGCTCGCCAGCACCTGGCCCAATATCTACGACCCAATCTGCTGCGCGAATGGTTTCTTCATCGTGCTCAACGACGATCAAGGTGTTTCCTAGATCGCGTAAGCGCGTTAAAGTCTCAATTAAACGCACATTGTCGCGTTGATGTAAGCCAATAGACGGTTCGTCTAATACATAGAGAACACCAACTAAGCCCGAACCAATTTGAGTTGCAAGCCGAATACGTTGCGCTTCACCACCCGAAAGCGTTGCTGCTGGGCGGGCCAGCGATAAGTAGTCCAAGCCCACATCAAGTAAGAAACCTAAGCGGGCATTGACCTCCTTCATTACGCGTTCGGCAATTTGGGCCTCGCGCTTATTAAGATCAATTTGCTTGAGGAATGCAGCGCAATCATTGATCGCTAGCTCGCAAATTTCAGCAATGTTCTTGCCACCAATAGTTACCGCTAAAACTTCGGGCTTTAACCGAGCGCCAGCGCAGGTGCCACAAGGGACTTCGCGCATATAGGACTCGTAGCGCTCACGACTAAATTCACTATCGGTTTCAGAGTGCTTGCGCTGCAAGAACGGAATCACGCCTTCAAAACCCGTTGAGTAGTTACGGGTACGGCCATAACGATTCTTGTACTTAACATGAACTTTAAATTCGTGGCTATTTAAGATCGCATTGCGTGCTTTCTCAGAGATCTTTTTCCAAGGTACATCGAATTTAAAGTTAATTTCCTCTGCCAGACCTTCAAGCAGATGAGTGAAATATTCTGAAGTGTGGCCAGATGACCAAGGCGCAATAGCGCCTTCGGAAATGCTGATCGAATCATCTGGGATAACTAAATCAATATCTACCTCGAGCTTGGTACCAATACCAGAGCAATCTGGGCAAGCACCAAAAGGTGAGTTAAATGAGAATGATCGTGGTTCAAGTTCTTCGAAAGAAAGACTGCAATCATGGCAAGCTAAATGCTCGCTGAAAATTCGCTCTTTATCGCCGCCCTTTGCATCGACGAAATCAAGAATCACGATGCCTTGGGCTAAACGCAGAGCGGTTTCAATTGAATCGGTTAAGCGTGATTTAGATTCAGCTTTGGCAGTAAGTCGATCGATTACAACTTCAATGCTGTGCTTCTCTTGCTTCTTTAATTTTGGCGCATCTGAGAGCGCAAGAACTTCGCCATCAATGCGAGCACGAGAATAACCTTGGCTCATTAAGTCCTGGAATAAATCTAAAAATTCGCCTTTGCGAGCACGAACTACGGGGGCTAGAACCTGAAACTTGGTTGTAGCCGGCATCGTCAAAATCTGGTCAACGATTGCTTGCGGTGATTGCCTGGTTACTTCTTGACCGCACTTTGGGCAGTGCGGACGACCGGCACGAGCAAAGAGCAGGCGCAAGTAGTCGTAAACCTCGGTAATTGTGCCCACGGTTGAACGCGGATTGCGGTTGGTTGATTTCTGATCAATCGAAACTGCCGGCGATAAACCTTCGATGAAATCAACATCGGGCTTATCCATCTGCCCTAAGAACTGACGCGCATAAGCCGAGAGCGATTCAACATAACGGCGCTGGCCTTCGGCAAAGATGGTGTCGAATGCCAGCGATGATTTTCCAGAGCCAGATAGGCCGGTAAATACGACTAGCGAATTACGGGGTAGCTCAATCGAGACATCTTTTAGGTTATGTTCGCGGGCGCCGCGAACTACCAACTTATCAATGCTCATCGACTAATGACCTGCTTCTTCCATATTTCGTAGCTCGCGCTTTAACTCTTTTAGCTCATCGCGCAAACGCGCAGCAAGTTCAAAATGTAGATCTGCTGCGGCACTGCGCATCTGATCGGTGAGCGACTCTATCAAGCCCATTAACTCTTGTCGCGGCATGGACAGAATTGACTTGGTATGGAATCCGATCGCCGGAACACCCGATTTTGATTTCTTGCCAGAAGCCAATAACTGATCGCTATCTTCGCCTTCTTTGGTAATCAGATCAGTGATGTCAGAAATCTTCTTGCGTAGTGGTTGCGGATCAACGCCTCGTTCGAGGTTATAGGCAACTTGCTTAGCCCGGCGGCGATTAGTTTCATCAATTGCCTTAGCCATCGATTTGGTGATGTTGTCGGCGTACATATGAACTTCGCCCGAAACATTTCGAGCCGCACGGCCGATGGTTTGAATTAGCGATGTCGCCGAACGCAAGAAGCCTTCTTTATCAGCATCTAAAATAGCCACGAGTGAAACTTCAGGTAGATCTAAACCTTCGCGCAGCAAGTTAATGCCGATCAAAACATCGTATTCACCATTTCGCAGTTCGCGCAGCAGTTCAACGCGTCGCAAGGTGTCGACCTCGCTATGCAAGTAGCGAACTCGCACTCCCCGACCTTGCAGGTAATCAGTTAAATCTTCGGACATTTTCTTGGTCAGCGTAGTTACCAGAACTCGTTCGTTTAGCTCGGCTCGTTTATTGATCTCGAGAAGCAAGTCATCGATCTGGCCCTTGATTGGTTTGATGATGATTTGTGGATCTACTAAACCAGTAGGGCGAATAACTTGCTCAACTACATCGTTTTCGACTTTGCCGAGTTCATAAGGACCAGGTGTTGCCGATAGGAAAACCTTTTGTCCAACTCGCTCTAGGAATTCATTCCAGCGAAGCGGGCGGTTGTCTAAGGCGCTAGGTAGCCGGAAACCGTGCTCAACCAGAGTTCGCTTACGCGAAGCATCGCCTTCATACATAGCGCCAATCTGCGGCACAGTTACATGGCTTTCATCAATTACTAATAAGAAGTCCTCGGGGAAATAGTCGAGCAAGCAATGCGGCGCAGATCCTGAGTCACGACCATCTAGATGTTTTGAATAGTTCTCAATACCAGAGCAAAAACCTAACTGCGCCATCATCTCTAGATCAAAAGTAGTGCGCATGCGCAAACGTTGGGCTTCGAGCAATTTCCCTTGACGTTCAAATACCTCGAGCTGCACTGCAAGTTCAGCCTCAATATCGGCAATCGCTCGCTTAATTGTCTCTGGGCCGGCGGCATAGTGAGTTGCTGGAAATACATACATCTCAGTCTCGTCGCGAATAATTTCGCCAGTTAACGGGTGCAGAGTTGTAATTCGCTCAATCTCATCGCCAAACATTTCAATACGCAGAGCCAGTTCTTCGTACATCGGGATTATCTCAATGGTGTCACCACGTACTCGGAAAGTGCCACGTTCGAATGCCATGTCATTGCGCTTGTACTGAATATCTACGAAGCGACGCAGCAAGGTATTGCGATCAATTTCATCGCCAACTTTTAGCTGAATCATGCGATCGACATACTCCTGCGGCGTACCCAAACCGTAGATACAAGAAACTGTGGCAACCACAATTACATCGCGTCTGGTAAGAAGCGAATTAGTCGCTGAGTGTCGCAACCGCTCTACTTCATCATTAACACTGGAGTCTTTTTCAATAAAAGTATCGGTCTGAGGAACGTAGGCCTCTGGCTGGTAGTAGTCGTAATACGAAACAAAGTACTCGACTGCATTATTTGGCAGCAACTCTTTAAATTCATTTGCCAGCTGAGCCGCCAGAAGTTTATTTGGTGCTAACACCAAGGTAGGTCGCTGCAGCTTTTCGACTAACCAGGCAGTAGTTGCCGATTTACCGGTACCGGTTGCACCCAAAAGAACTACATCTTGTACGCCGTCATTGATCCGGCGGGCAATTTCTTCGATCGCTACGGGCTGATCACCAGCCGGTACATAATCACTGATAACTTGAAATGGGCTTACTTTGCGTTGCAGGTCGCTGACCGGACGCATTTATTTACCGTGGCTCTTAGCTAGTGGCAGAAGTACGCTCTGCCAAATCTCTTCTACTTGGCGCAGTAGTGTGTCTTCGTCGCCATTGTTCTCAATTACCAAATCACAGTGCGCGATGCGCTCTTCTCGTGATGCCTGGGCTGCCATACGACCCACTATTTCATGGCTTGCTAGCCCGCGCTCTTTCAAACGCATAGTACGAGTGTCAACCTCAGACTCAACGGTTATCGCATAATCAAAACGACTGCGAGAGTTTGATTCAGCCAGCAACGGAATTTCATAAATTACGATCGCATCCATCGGAAGTGATTTCTTGGCTTCTTCGAATAGCCGCTGTACTTCTGGGTGCACTATGGCTTCTAATTTAGCTTTAGCAGCTGGATCACTAAAAATAATCTCGCCTAATTTACGACGATCTACATCGCCATCTTTCAAAATCACATCACCGAAAGTTGTAACTACTTCGTCGAAGCCTTTACTGCCTCGCTCAATTGCAGCACGTGCTAATTGATCGGCATCAAATACGTAAGACCCTAACTGATGGAAATACTTGGCAACATGGGATTTCCCAGAGCCAATTCCACCAGTTAGGGCCACGATTAACATCGAGATTACTAACTGCTAACTAGAAGCTAAGTTATTCAGCAGACTCAGTTGTTACTTCAGCTGATGGTGTCTCTGAAGTGTATGAAGTTGCAGAATCAGAAGAAGAATCGCCTGCTGGTTCGGCAGCAGCATCTGCAGCCTTTGCTTCGGCCTTCTGCTTCTTGTGAGCTAGGAAGCGCTCTTGAGCAAGAGCATATTGTGCTTCCCACTCAATGCGCTGAGTGTCATAGCCAGGCTTCCACTCTTGAGTATCAGCATCGAAACCTTCTGGATAGATGAAGTTTCCTTCAGCATCATAACGAGCAGCCATTCCGTATTGAGTTGGATCAAATGCTTCGATCTCAACTTCGTGACCTTCATTAGCTTGCTTCAATGAAAGTGAGATACGACGACGCTCTAGATCGATATCGATAATCTTTACAAATAGTTCATCATCAACTTGAACTACCTGCTCTGGGATCTCAACGTGGCGCTCTGCTAGCTCAGAGATGTGAACTAGGCCTTCGATTCCTTCGTGTACACGGATAAACGCGCCGAATGGAACCAACTTAGTTACTACACCAGGAACAACCTGTGCGATTGTGTGAGTGCGAGCAAATGCCTGCCATGGATCTTCTTGAGTTGCCTTAAGTGAAAGCGAAACGCGCTCGCGCTCGAAATCTACTTCTAGAACTTCTACAGTTACTTCATCGCCAACTTCGACAACCTCTGATGGGTGATCGATGTGCTTCCAAGAAAGCTCTGAAACGTGAACCAAACCATCGACGCCACCAAGATCAACGAAGGCACCGAAGTTAACGATTGATGAAACCACACCATCGCGTACTTGACCCTTTTGTAGTTGATTTAGGAATGTTGTGCGTGACTCTGATTGTGTTTGTTCTAGGTATGCACGACGTGAAAGAACAACGTTGTTACGGTTCTTATCAAGTTCGATAATGCGGCATTCAACTTCCTTGCCAATGTAAGGAGTTAGATCGCGCACGCGACGCATTTCAACTAGCGATGCTGGCAAGAAGCCGCGTAGACCGATATCAACGATCAAGCCACCC
>JBILXJ010000067.1:0-5285 GCA_044378655.1 Candidatus Planktophila sp.
GTACGCGCGGAAAATCTTTAGCGAAAGATGAGCCAATCGTTTATAAGTGCCTTATTAAATCTTTTTAAATTCACCGCAATAACTTCTAGCTTTTTCTTAGTTGGCGTTCTTCTGGCGATAACTTTTCTAACTCTAGATATAAACGGAAAAGTTGCGCAAACAAATTTAAGATTAAGAAAACTTGCAGCAATTGCTAGTTTGATTTGGCTGCTTTCAAATCTCGCTTTCATTGTTTTGACTCTGGCGAATATTCTGAACTCCAGCATCTCTGATGTTTTACAGCCTAATATTTTGCGCTCATTCTTACTGCAAGTCCCACTGGGCCAGTATCTGTTTGCCCAACTCTTGATATCGATCATGATTTCCTTAGTTATTCCTCGCTTTAACTCAATCGGCACGGGTGCTTTCTTGTTTCTTGCCACCTTGCTGGCGATCGTGATTCCGGTTTTTCAAAGTCATTCAGCTTCAAGCGGCTCACACCTAATGGCCATTGGTTCACTCGCAATACATGTAATTGCCCTAGCTCTCTGGGTCGGCGGTGTATTCGCGCTAGCCGTTTTAACCCCTGAAAGTAGGGCAGCTGCCGTACCCCGCTTTAGCGTTCTAGCCCTTTGGGCAGCTATCGCGGTTGTAGTAAGTGGCAGCGTAAATGCCTTTATCCGTCTGGATTTCAAAGAAGCATGGACCAGCAACTATGCATATCTAGTTCTGGCAAAAGTCTTTCTAACCGCTGGTCTAATTGTGATTGGCTACTTACATCGTAAGAATTTAAAGAACTTGCCTGAACTAAAAGGTCCTAAGTTTTTACAATTAATTCTCGCTGAAGTTTTCATAATGGTTATCACGCTGGTTATTGGTTCGAGACTCTCTTCAAGTCAGCCGCCAGAACGCGAGTCTGGATTAGCGGTAGATCGCGCTCTATCAATTGTCGGTATCAAGACACCGCAACCACCTACGTTGTCGCGCATACTTTTTGGTTATGAACCAGATGCGTTAATGATTGGGTTACTAATTTTTGCAGTCGCTCTATATATAAAAGGTGTCATGGTTTTAACAAAGCGTGGCGATAAGTGGCCAGTTGGCCGCACCATTTCTTTTGCAATTGGAATAAGTGCAGTCGACTTTGCTACAAGTGGTGGTTTAGGTCTATACGCACACTTCAGTTTCTCGTGGCACATGATTGCGCATATGACACTTGGAATGATTGCACCCATCGCAATTGTTCTAGGTGCACCAATTACTTTGGCACTTCGCACTCTGCCACAAGGCAGAAACTCACAAGAGCGCGGTGTTCGAGGAACTTTACTTTCAGCTTTGCATTCGCGGTATTCAGCCATAGTTGTTAACCCAGTCGGAGCGCTGATTATTTTCGACGGTTCGCTCTTTTTGCTCTATTTCACTTCGCTATTTGGAAAATTAATGAATACTCATGCGGGTCATTTGTTTATGAACCTTCACTTCTTATTAGCCGGTTTTCTCTTCTTCCATGTGATCATCGGGATTGACCCAAATCCAAAACGACCACCATTTCTAGTGCGTATTGTGACTTTATTGGCTGCGATGAGCATTCATGCATTTTTCTCGGTAGCTTTGATGTCATCTTCAACCTTGATCGATTCAGGCTACTTCGCAGCACTGCAAACACCTTGGGCAGGTGACTTATTAGCTGATCAAAATAAGGGCGGCGCAATTGGTTGGGCCATGGGCGAAATTCCAATCCTGATCGCGTTAATTGCGACTTTCATTATGTGGACTCGTGATGATGCGCGTGAAACGCGCCGAATAGATCGCACAGCGGAACGAATGGCGGCCATGGGTCAGCCAGATGAGTTGGCTCAATATAATAAGTACCTACAAGAACTTGCTGATCGCGAACGTCGGTCTGGCAATTAAGTGATGGAGTAACAATGGACGCGCTCTTTGATCTACCAAGTGAATATAAAGATCTGCGTGCAAGTGTTCGCTCATTAGCTGAAAATGAAATTGCTCCACATGCACAAGCAGTCGATGAAGAACACCGATTTCCGCAAGAAGCCTTTGATGCGCTACAAAAAGCTGGCTTAGCTGCTTCGCACGTACCAACCGAATTTGGTGGCGAAGGTGCAGACGCTCTCGGCGTCGCAATCATTATCGAAGAAGTTGCTCGCGTTTGCGGATCTTCATCTCTTATTCCGGCGGTAAACAAACTTGGATCACTTCCGCTGATGATTGGTGGAAATAAAGAACAGAAAGAACGTTGGCTTACTCAGTTAGCAAAAGGTAAAGGTTTCTCCTATTGCTTATCTGAATCAGAAGCTGGATCAGATGCCGCTTCAATGCGCACTAAAGCAGTTCAAAGTGGTGACAAGTGGATCCTTAACGGCAGCAAGAAGTGGATCTCAAACGCAGGTTTTTCAGATTTCTACACAGTTTTAGCAACTTCAGATGCATCTCTTGGCGCTAAAGGAATTACCGCATTTGTTGTTGAAAAATCAGATCCTGGCGTTTCTTTCGGAGCACCCGAAAAGAAGATGGGTTTTAGAGGTTCGCCAACTCGCGAAGTTTATTTCGACAATGTAGAACTATCAGATGATCGCCGAATTAGCGAAGTAGGCAAAGGTTTCGCGCTTGCGATGGATACTCTCGATCACACTCGGATAACAATTGCGGCGCAAGCACTTGGTCTAGCTCAAGGCGCACTTGATGTAGCAACAAAGTATGCACACGAGCGTAAGCAATTCAATAAATCAATTTTTGATTTCCAGGCAGTGCAATTTATGTTAGCTGACATGGCGATGAGCATCGAAGCTGCTCGCTTGTTAACTTACGCCGCAGCGGTTAGATCAGAGCGCAACGATGGCGACCTAAAGTTCTATTCAGCTTCAAGTAAATGTTTTGCTAGCGATGTAGCGATGAAAGTAACAACTGATGCAGTTCAGATTTTAGGCGGCTACGGATATGTTTCAGATTATCCAGTCGAGCGAATGATGCGCGATGCTAAGTTAACTCAAATTTATGAAGGCACTAATCAGGTTCAGCGAATTGTTATCGCGCGCAATCTTCCTAAATCTTAAAGCGCACAACTAAATCTGGAGTAGCCGCGGCATCTAGCGGAATGTCATGCGGTTCGCGCGGCAATTTTTGACTAGATAACTCACCATCATGAAGCAAGCCAATTTTCCAAGCTTTAACTTTCGGTAAGAAGCGATCATAAAATCCACCGCCTTGACCCAATCGATAACCGTCAGAATCCATTCGCAGTGCAGGAACTAAGACCACATCGATTGCTGCTAAATCTGTAAACGGTTGTCCAATTGGTTCGGAGATTTTAGTTTTAGTGTTGAGTTGTGATTCATCGCCTTTCCATTGCACCCAGATCATCTCGGTCCCACTGATGCAAGGAAGCAGGAGAGTTTTCCCAGCTTTAATTAAGGTCTGATTTAACAATTTTGTCACTGGCTCATCGCCATAAGAAAAATAGCTAGCGATTACTTGGGCAGCAGCAATTTCGGGACTTTGCGCTAAATGGGTGAATTCAACCGGGATGAAACCATCACGACGTTCGACTCGAAAACGCTTGCGTAATCGTTCTTTGTCAGACTTCACATCTTCATTCATAGTTAAATCCCTAAGAAGTATCGAGTTACAAAGTATGGTGGGATTATGTCAGAGCGTACAAAGGTAGATGAGTTTCTCACCTCACTAATTTCTATTTGTAAGCCGCTTGAATCATTTGATATGCCACTGCTCGATGCTCACGGAGCAACTTTGGCTAGCGATGTTCATGCCGGTGAGCGATTGGTGTTGCGCGCGGGGGCGCGAATCAGAGCTACCCAAATTGGTTTAGCGGCTTCGATTGGTTTAGATCATTTACCAACGAGACCACATCCACGCGTAGTGGTTCTTTCTGCCGGCCCTGATTTAGTTGAACCTGGAAAATCGCTAACTGGTAGTGAAGAGTACGAAACTAATTCTTGGCTTTTGACCACAGCCGTTCGCGAAACCGGTGCTATTGGTTACCGCGTTCACTCAATTCCAGATGACGAAGAACAACTACAACGAGTTATTGAAGATCAATTAGTGCGTGCAGATTTAATTATTATCAGTGGCGAACGTCAAGACGATTCCTTTGATCTAATTACTCGCACCTTAGCTAAATTAGGCGAGATCACTACAGTTGATTTAGCCATTGAAGCAAGTGGCCGCCATAACTTTGGCACCATCGGCCCAGATAAAACACCTGTTGTAACGCTTCCAGGTGATCCGATTTCGGCATATATCTCTTTCGAGCTATTCATTCGCCCAATGATTCGCACTTTGTTAGGCGCTGCCACAATTCATCGCCCAGCGGTAAAGGCAAAGCTAGAAAAGCCTGTTGCATCTACTGCAGGGCTGCGTTCATATATTCGCGCGATTCTCTCTGAAGATGGCGCTTCAGTTCTGCCGCTGCCATCACAAGATGAGCAATCAACACTCTCTGATGCAAATGCTTTTATTGCTCTCTCTGAAAGTGATGTAGAAAAAGCTATTGGGCAAGAAGTCACTGTCGTTGTGCTTGAACGTCGATATATCTAAGTAACTCTCATGAGCGATCAACATTGGCCGGTCGTTTTAAAAAATAAAGAATTAATTTTGCGCCCGCTGCGATTACGCGACCGGGCAAAATGGTTTGCAGTACGTGCTGAAAATCGTGAATGGCTTACCCCTTGGGAAGCGACCTTGCCCCAAGTGCCAGAACATATTGATGGCGGAGACCTAATTTCAAAAAGGCCATCTTTTCTTGAGATGGTGCGTATTTATAACCGTGATGGGCGCAGCGGCCGTACGATCTCACTGGCTATCTGGCAAGGCCCAAATCTGATTGGTCAGATAACTATGGGTGGCATTATTTATGGAGCGCTACGTGGTGCACATATTGGGTATTGGATTGATCGCCGCTTTGCCAATCGAGGATTTACTACCCAGGCCGTTGAAATGCTTACTGCATACGGGTTTGACGAGCTAGGTCTGCATCGCATCGAGATTAATTTACGTCCTGAAAATGGTGCTTCTCGTCGGGTGGCCGAAAAAGCTGGCTTTATTTTCGAAGGTGACCGCCCTCGTTTTCTACATATTGATGGCGCATGGCGCGATCACATCTGCTTTGTAAAAGAGAATCCAGCAATTAAGTAGCGAGTCTCAAAGACCCTTAAATACCCGATTTGAGCGTGAACCCCCTCTATCTTTAACCATCATGACTTCTGGACTTATCTATCTCGCGATCGCCGGAATGTGGGTTTCCTACTTTCTGCCGCGTTGGATTCACG
>JBILXJ010000073.1:0-4863 GCA_044378655.1 Candidatus Planktophila sp.
CATTTGGAATTTGGGTGTGGCAAACAGCAGGTTCACAATTTGGAACCGAATACTTTGCCGCCTACCTCGTCGAGAAATCTTTATCAGTAGATAATCTCTTTGTTTTCATCATTATTTTGGCCCAGTTCAAAGTGCCTTCGATCTATCACCAACGAGTATTGATGTTTGGTGTAATTCTGGCTCTGGTTCTGCGCGGCATATTTATTGCCGTAGGCGCAGCAGCGTTGGCCGCCTTTAGCTTTACCTTTGTAATCTTTGGCGCAATCTTGATCTGGACAGGTGTTGGTCTCTTCAAGCACTGGGATGAAGACCCATCGCCAGAAGATAATTTCTTAGTGCGTTCAATTAGAAAACGCATTGCAATGACCGATGAATATGACGGCTCTAAGATCTTTACTCGTCTAAATGGCAAACGAATTGCAACACCTATGTTTTTGGTGATGATTGCCATTGCCTCAACAGATCTTTTGTTTGCTCTTGATTCTATTCCGGCAACATTTGGCGTAACTCAAGAACCATTTCTAGTCTTTGCAGCTAATGCATTTGCTCTGCTCGGGCTACGCGCCTTGTACTTCCTGCTCAAGGGACTGCTGGACAAGTTGGTCTACCTGTCTCTGGGTCTGTCAGTAATTCTGATGTTTATCGGAGTAAAGTTGATTTTGACTTACATTCATGAAGTATGGAATGAAGTTCCGAAGGTTCCGACTCTAGCCAGCCTTGCAGTAATCGCAATGATCCTGATTGTTTCAACCGTCGCGAGCATAATCAAAACCAGGCGCGACCCAGATGCGAAGGCGCACGCGGGCCGAATAACAGATTAAAGAGTAAAGGCCGGCGCCAAAGAGATAAACGAAATGCTTCCTGCCTTGCTGGCTAACCGCCCATAAAGCGACTTTTCGTTATTTCTCACCCATAATTGCACCGTGAGCATTACTTCAACTGTAGCAATGACTCAAGTTTCTAATCCTGCCCTGGTGCTCGTTCATGGTTTAGGTTCTGCCGGAACAATTTGGAAAAGCTTGATTCCTGATTTAGAAAAAGTTTTCACTGTTTATTCCATCGATCTACCGGGACATGGCGAATCGGCTTTAGGCGAAGATGAAAAATATGACCCGCGTTCACTTGGTGAAATGATTCTGAGTTATATGCAAAGTGTGCACAAAGTGCAAAAGATGCATGTAGCTGGAAACTCGCTTGGTGGTTGGATTTCTTTAGAGATGGCAGCACTTGGACCAAAACTAGTTGAAAGCGTTACCGCCTTAGCACCAGCTGGATTGTGGCACGAAGGCCCAACCATGAAGATTCCGCCGAGTATTGATGCAAGAATTTTGGCCAAGATTTCGCAATACTTTATGCCGCTCGCATTTCATCTGCCGCCATTAAAGGCGTTGGGATATCGCAAAATCACTCACTTATGGCGAGAACTAAGTTATGAAACTTGCCGAGATTCAGTTATTGCGATGGCTCGAGCTAAAGGTTACAAACCCTTGTGGCAAGGAATCAGAGGACGAAAATTCGATTCACCCGTAGACCCTGAGGTAAAGATTTCAGTGGTCTTTGGAGATTCTGACATTACCTTGCCTGAAGAAATAGCCCAGGAAAAGTCGATTCTGCCTAAGCATGCAAAATGGATTCGGGTTCCAAATTGTGCTCACGTGATTATGTGGAACCATCGCGAGACGACAATAAAACTAATCAAGGAAACTGCCGGGATATAGATTGCAAATGCAATTGATTCGCATTTTTACATTGCGATTTCACTACCCTATATTTCTGCCTAGTTCATTTACAGTTATGTAAATGTTTCGAGCGGAAGGTAGTCACGATGTACTTCACTAAACGTCGCATAATTGACTACTGCCGCATCACCAGCACAAGCTGCTGATTTTATAAATTTTTAGCACATTCATATTCTGCTGCAAAAAAACTTTCATTAAAACCTAAATTTAAAACTCTGACTAAAAAATAACAAAGGAAAATAATGTCTTTTTCAAAGAAATTAATCGCAGGAGCAATTGTTACTGGTCTCCTGGCTGCGACAGGTATTTTGCCTGCTGAAGCTCGTCCGAAGAATCTAGCTCGCGCAGTCGCTCAGCCTGATTGGCTAGAGCAGAACATAGATAACCCAAAGGTACGAATTATTGAAGTAAGCACCGAACCTGGAGTTTACGAGCGCGGACATATCAAGAACTCAGTTAAATTGGTTTGGCACACAGATCTAGTCGATACAGTAAATCGCGACATCATCAGCCAAGCTAAGTTCACAGCGCTTGCTCAAAAGGCTGGCATTGATGAGGACACAACAGTTGTTCTCTACGGCGATAAGAACAACTGGTTTGCCGCCTGGGGTGCGTGGATCTTTAATGTCTATGGTCAAAAAGATGTACGTGTACTAGATGGCGGACGCGTTAAGTGGGAAAAGGATGGCCGCGCGCTAACTACCGCGGTTCCAACATTTAAGGCTGGCAACTTTGCAGCTAAAGCTGCTGATAAGAATCTACGCGCCACATTGACGAGAGATGTTCTTCCAGTTGCTAAGAAAGAAAGAAAAGCAACGCTGATCGACATTCGCTCTGCTGATGAATTCAGCGGAAAGATCTTCGCACCACCTGGATTCCAAGAAACAGCAGTTCGTGCCGGTCACATTCCTGGTGCGATCAATGTCCCTTGGGGTTTAAATGTTAATTCTGATGGCACATTTAAGACTGTTGCAGAACTTAAGAAGCTATATGCAGATAAAGGTGTAACGGGTGCTGATCAAATCATTACTTACTGCCGCATCGGTGAGCGTTCATCGCTTACCTGGTTCGTTTTAAGTGAGATTCTTGGATTCAGCAGGGTAAAGAATTACGACGGATCATGGACTGAGTATGGAAACTCAGTTGGTGCGCCAATTAGTAATCCTGCCGGCACTATCTGGGGATCACTCTAATTTCAACGTTAAATCTAGAGAGCAGCAGCCCCGACAACTCCGGGGCTGCTGGTTCTTTATGGACTAAACAAGAAAAAATCCGCACTGGCATTTCTTTCTTAGTCATTGCAGCACTTCTCGCTACGGCGTTTGTCCTATCTTCGAATCTTGAGAATTCAACTGCGCCAATCTCACTTCTAATTGGCATGAGCTTGGGTCTATTACTCGAGCGTGGTCGCTTCTGTTTCTTCTGTATTTTCAGAGATGGAATTGAAGATAAGAACACCACACCATTTCTATCGGTCTTAGTTGCTATTGCAGTTGGCTCTATTGGCTACACGATTATTTTCGGTCAATTCTTGCCCAATACCAGCACCGATTCATTGCCGCCAGCTGCGCATATCGGGCCAGTTAGTTGGGTACTTGCAGTTTCTGCTTTTACATTTGGAATCGGCATGGCGTTATCTGGTGCTTGCATCAGCGGACATCTATATCGTCTTGGTCAAGGTTATTTGCGCGCAATTCCAGCGCTGATTGGCACGCTAATTGGTTTCGTTCTAGCTTTTCTAACCTGGAACTGGCTCTACTTAAATGCAATTTCAGATGCTCCAACTATTTGGCTACCTCACTATGTTGGGTATTCCGGTGCACTTTTGATCACTCTTGGCGCATTACTTCTGTTGGCCGTATTTGCGATTAAAAAAGGTAGTAATTCTGAGCCGATTAGAAACGCTCCAAGTGCTGCAATTTCGATAAGCGCAACGTTTAAAAACTTAATTACTCAGCGTTGGAGCCCAATTTCAACTGGTGCCATCGTGGGTTTAATCGGCACTTTTGCATATCTTCGCGTTGAACCTCTTGGTGTAACGCGACAACTCAGCACCACAGCTCGTACCTTTATGGATGATAATCAAATCGGCGCAGATACTTTATTTGGGCTAGATAAAATGGCGGGTTGCGTAGCCGTACTTTCTGAAACCATTACTAATAACGGTTGGTTAGTTATTGGCATTGTAGGTACTTCATTTGCAGCAGCACTTGCCGGCGGAAGATTTAAATTTTCTAAGTTAACCGTAACGAATAGTTCTACTGCGCTGGTCGGCGGAGTGCTTCTTGGCTGGGGCTCAATGACCTCACTTGGTTGCACCATTGGTGTTCTACTATCTGGCACCCAAGCATTTGCACTATCTGGCTGGTTGTTCTTTGCCTTTGTATTCCTCGGAAGTTGTGTTGGAATCAAATTAAAGTTCCACACAACTGGCTGAGTTACATTTTATTACTCCGCGTAACAGAGATTTAGGTAATACTTCAACCACGACGGATTGGTAGTAATCGGGACTTGGTTAATCACCAAGTCCCTTTTGCTTTCTATCCAATTAACAAATTTTGTGCGATACTTTTGCTACGACTGTTTGGTAGTAATCGGGACTTGGTTAATCACCAAGTCCCTTTTGCTTTTCCACAACTCTTTTCACTCACAGGATTTTCATCTACTTAATTTCACTTGCTTGTTAAACCGTAACTTCGCTCTCGTGATGGGGGCGTGTTGTAATTGGCAGCCTGTATGTTTACCAAACAGTCGGAGCGGGTTCGAACCCCGTCGTCTCCACCACAGTCTTAGTTAGTGCGATTCGATCTATTGGTAGCGATCACGGGAATCGCAGTAGCTGTGCATGGGAGGGCCTCGAGAGATCGAGGCTCTTTCCTTTTCCCCATGGACAAATGATCGACTAATTGAAAGAATCCGTCTATGACCTTTAGATCTCCTATCTTCGAACTCAGCCACTCCTATATTGATGACGCTGCCGCCCTTAGCCCGATGGATTGCACCTATTTGGGCAACGGCCTCAATCAAGACAAACTTGATGATTTCTCAATTGCCGGGGCTCAGAAGTCAGCTGATCTAACTAAGGCAACCTTGGCCAAGCTGATGGCGCTAAAGCCGATAGATG
>JBILXJ010000068.1:0-5123 GCA_044378655.1 Candidatus Planktophila sp.
AAGAGATCCGGAACTGAGAAAACGATAAACGCACTACGCCCGTAGAAGCCCTATGTCAGTACCGAAGGACCCGGGTTCGATTCCCGGCACCTCCACCATTTTTACTTACTCATGCAAAAAATAATTTAGTGCTGTCCGCTTGGTCCATTGCGGCGGTCAGTTCCGCCACCGAATCCTTTGAATCCAAAACCATTCGGAAAGTACTCGCGCTTTACTGCAAAGAATGCAGTTAGCGAACCAATAAAAGCCATAAAGGATGCGGCAAAACCAACGTTTGCGATGAACAAATTAAATGACATCAAGCTTCCGATTACGACTAAAAAAGTAACGAAGATACGTCGTATTAGCGCGACAACTTTACTGGTGCTTTCACGATTTAATACTGGCAACCAAGTTAGAAAGAGCGCAATTGGTCCGCTGAATAAAGAAACCGACAGGATAATCGCAACGAGGAGTACCAGAGATTCCATGGTTAAAGGCTAACCCAACAAGTTGCCAAGTGCATCAAATAGTTACCCAAGAATCTGCAGTTGCAGCAAATAAATCCATATCAATTTGGCTGCCATCAGATCTCGTAACTCGTGATTTCATCAAGCCTTCATGCTTGTAACCCGCGCCGAGTAAAACTTTCTTCGAAGCTTCATTGTCGTAATCAACTATGCCGGCTAAGCGCCTGAAACCTAGAGCTTCAAATGCGTAGTTCGTGATGATCTGGCAACCGATTGAACCGTAGCCATGACCGCGCACATCTTTGTTTAGCCAATAGCCGATTTCACCGATGTGGTTATGTTCCTCGATTCCATGAATCGAAAACGGCCCGAGAAATGTCTCCCCAGCAACTTTCAAGGCAGCCGGGCTCACATCTTTATTGATCGTAAAGGCCCAATGAATGGCTTTGTACTCGGCAAAGAGTCGTGGAGTTTTCTCACGCACAAATCCTTGCGCTAGCTCCATTGTGTAGTTTTCCGGAACGGTAGTGAACTTCGGAATCAACGGGTCTTGGCAAGATTGGTAGATCGCATCAATGTCTGCATCGGTCAACGGGCGCAGCGTGAATTGCCCATACTGAATAGTCGGAGTCTCACTTGGCCACCAGATCATGTGCTTAAGGTAGTGGAACATTGCACTCGCCCAATGAATTCGCGACTTCGTAAGAATTGGTATCTGCCAAAGGCAGTAATTACGTCAACTGCATCGCTTATAGTTCGCGACTTCATGAGAATCGGAAGCTGCTAAACCGCATCGAGAACTGGTCGGGCGGGCACGAAGTAATGGTGGCCGTCGGGGGATTCCCAGTTGCATGAGCCATCTTCACCACTAGTTAGTTTCCAGCCTCCGTGAGTTTTCATTCGGTGATGGCGGCGACAGAGCGCACCGAGGTTTGCCGCGGAAGTTTCACCTCCATCTTCCCAAGCTTCAGCATGATCGATATCGGCTCGGGCTGCTGACTGTCTGCAGCCAGGAAACCGGCAAGTGCGATCGCGGGCAATTAAGTAATCAACTAAATCTTGAGGCGGCTGGTAACTATCTCGCCCATAATCAAGAAGAGTGCCGGTATTTGGATCAGTAATAAATCTTCGCCATTTTCCTTCACTCGCAAGTGCGCGCACAATTTGAGCAGGTAACACTCCGTAACCAGCTAGTTGACCTGGATTTTCATTAAGCCCAAGAAGCGTCTTTAAATCAACAGTTACATTTACGGAAACTGATCTGCGATGCAATTTAGCTTCATCGGCAGAGAGTGAAACAGCTATCCCGGCGATTTCACTTAACGCATCAGCCCGTTTCATATCCATTGTGCGAAGATCCGGCGCATATTCATTGCTAAATGCGGATTCTTCCTCTGGCGTCATTTTGATTTGCTCACCGCTAACACCAGCACTGCTAACACCAGCACCGCTAACACCAGCACCGCTAACACCAGCACCGCTAACACCAGCACCGCTTTTTCTTTTGGCGGTTTCGTATGCACTTGGTGCACGACCAATGAAAGCAGCGCGGATTATCTCGGCCTTTGCAGCGTGGTTACGGGCCTCTTCATCGCGACGATTGGCGCGGATAACGAAATTCTCGATCGCTGACATCACGGTTTGGGCATCTTCGGCAGGAAGGATTGCCACAACTGTGGCCATGCCATCGGATTCGCGATACATCGAAACTTTGCGAGTCTCGCGTGCCCGCACAACAATCTCTTCAAACTCTTTAGGCGCAACTTGTGCCAACATCGTGCGCACCTTATTGCCAACTTGGGCTGGAGTATGAAACTCAGCATGCGCGATGGCACTTTCCTCGATACGGGCAATGGCTTCTGTCGGCAAACCCTCGCGAATAGCGGCTGCTGTTTCGCGTGCAATCACATTGGCATGAGCTGGTGAAATCTCGCCAGTCGCTAGTGCTGAACAGGTGTTGGGCAAAGCGTTAATCAACGAGCGAGCAATGTCGATTTTGTACTGCGCTGAGTTACCTGACATGCGAAGTGCTGCGGAAATATCTTCGCGTTCGGCATCGTCGACGCCTTCGTAAATGCCATCAGCTTCACTTGGTTCGGCACCCGCAACTGCAACGATTGCGCGTTGAATCAAAGCTTGCAACCAACCAGTCTGTCGCTCTACGGCACTTAAATAATCAACTCGAGCGCCACGGCTTAAGTCCTCAGGATCTATTGCAACCAAAGCGGTCAATGTTTCGATTCCGGGAATAGAATTTAGTAGTTCGGTGGCACGAGAATCTAAAGTATTTTGAAAGCGATCAGCCGTAGTGAAAATTTCGCCAGTTTCAGGATCAAATTCAGATCTCGAATGAGCAACAGAGATCTCTGTAATTCGGGCGGCGTTTGTGCTCATGAGTGGATCTTGAATTAACCCACCGACAAAAGAAATTAGTTGTGCACAGATTCTAAAAAATCACCAAAATTGTGCACATTGCTCATTGCGATCGATGCAATTAAGCACCCAGTACGTGAACGCGTGACCTGCCAGATGCGATTAAGCGCTCAGTAATTGAACTAATTAACCCTCTTGCAGACTAGTAGGTGCACCGTGCACATCAAGCACATCGGTTGAGTTAGGGGTATTTGAGCCACCCAATTTTGAGCCTTCGCCACCGCGATTTAGCTGTGTGTTAGGGCGATGACCTTTTTCGATGACTGGAATCGAGCCGAGAACGCCCTTTTGGAAGTCTTCAAAAGCTTGCAGAACTTCGCGTTTGGTATTCATTACAAATGGACCCATCCAGGCAACTGGTTCTTTGATTGGTTCGCCGCCGAGAATGAATAGTTCCATCTCAGGTGAACGTGATTCCTGCACATTTGCAGCCCGCACAACGATCGTATCGCCTTCGCCAAAGACAGTTAGTTGACCCATTTGCACGGGACGTGATTCCTCACCGACAAAACCGTGACCTGCAAGTGTGTAAACGAGTGCGTTGTAATCCTTGCGCCATGGCAAACGAATTTCAGCTCCTGGTTGCAAAGTTGCATGAATCAAAGTAATTGGAGTCTGTGTTGAACCTGGTCCTTTGTGTCCAGCAAGTTCACCAGCGATAACGCGAATTAGCGCACCGCCATCTTCAGAAGCAAGCAATGCAACTTCGCTGGCACGTAAATCTTGATAAGCAGGTGGTGACCATTTCTTGGCAGCGGGCAAATTAACCCAAAGTTGGAAACCGTGGAATAAACCACCGCTCATTACTAAAGACTCTGGTGGTGTTTCGATATGCAAAATTCCAGCACCGGCAGTCATCCATTGCGTATCGCCATCGGTAATTGTTCCGCCGCCACCGTTGTTATCGAAGTGATCGAAAATTCCATCAATAATGTAAGTAACTGTTTCGAAACCACGATGCGGATGCCAAGGAGTTCCCTTTGGTTCGCCAGGTGCGTATTCAACTTCGCCCATTTGATCTAAGTGAATGAATGGATCTAATTGCGCGATATCTACGCCAGCAAATGCGCGGCGCACTGGAAAACCTTCGCCCTCAAAACCTTGTGGGGCAGTTGTGATGCTACGAACTGCGCGCGCACGCGAACCTGCGACCGCCTTGATACGCGGAAGTACAGTGATATCGGCAACGGTTACTGCTGGCATTTGAAGCTCCTTTATTGAGCCAAGGATAGTTGAAGATTCAACTATCTCGCAACTCGAACCTATAACCCACGCCCGCTTGAACAATGTTGTTAGCGCCAACTCGTGCCGGCAGTCACCCTAGAACTTCCGATGACCTCAACCATTAAATAGCTAAGTAATGCCCAAAAAGGTTAAAGCAAAGAGCAGGATTGGCTAAAGGAGACTTTGCTCTTTCTTTTAAGTCGACGTAGCCAGATCCAAACTTTGCGTCAGTTGAGTTTAAATGAAGCAGAAGTCTTACAGACCCTTTAGCGCGCTAACAACCTTGGTCAACGAAGCCTTTGCGTCCCCAAAGAGCAACATAGTCTTTGGGTCATAAAGTAATTCGTTTTCGATGCCAGCGAATCCTGGGCGCATTGAACGCTTCAAGAAAATAACGTTGGCTGAGTTTGCAACCTGCAAGATTGGCATTCCGTAAATTGGGCAACCAGGTGTGGTTTCAGCAGCTGGGTTAACCACATCGTTTGCACCGATCACGATTGCAACATCGGTCTGAGCAAAAGTTGGGTTGACTTCATCCATTTCAGCAAGTTGCTCATAAGGAACATTTGCTTCAGCAAGCAACACGTTCATATGTCCTGGCATGCGACCAGCTACAGGGTGAATTCCGTAGGCAACATCGATTCCCTTTGCGATTAACAGGTCTGCTAATTCGCGAACAGTGTGCTGTGCTTGCGCAACTGCTAAACCGAAGCCAGGCACGATTACAACGCGGCGCGCATAGTTAAGCAAGATTGCAACATCATCAGGTGAACCCGAACGAACTGGGCGTTCCTCAGCTGCGCCACTTGCTTCTTGTGGTTTCGCGGTGAAAGCACCAAACAAAGTTCCAAAGAGTGAACGGCCCATTGCTTCAGCCATCATGCGAGTAAGAATTGTTCCGGAAGCGCCAACCAAAGTACCGGCGATGATCAACATAGTTGAATCAAGAACATAACCGCTAGCTGCAACAGTTAAACCAGTAAATGCGTTTAGCAGTGAGATAACAATTGGCACATC
>JBILXJ010000069.1:0-5121 GCA_044378655.1 Candidatus Planktophila sp.
TTCCTTAGCAGCCGAACTTGAGGCCGCTGGCCATTCTGTCGCCATAATTGATCAATCTCGCGAAGCTTTCCGCAGACTTGGCCCTGATTTTAAGGGTCGCACCGTCACCGGCGTTGGCTTTGATCGCGATACCTTGGTCGAAGCTGGAATTGAAACCGCTTCTGCTTTCGCCGCAGTAAGTAACGGCGATAACTCAAACATTATTGCCGCTCGCGTAGCCCGCGAAGTTTTCGGTGTTTCAAATGTGGTTGCTCGAATCTACGATTCCGGTCGCGCTGAAATTTACCAACGCCTAGGAATTCCAACTGTTGCAACCGTACTTTGGGCAACGGATCAAATCTCTCGTCGCTTAATGCCCGAAGGAACTCGCTCCGAATGGCGCGATGCAACTGGCACTATCAGTTTGAGCGAAGTGCATCCAGCCGCTGATTGGTATGGCTCGCCGGTCTTGCGCATTGAAAATGTAACTTCAGCTCGCGTTGCTTTCATAACTCGCTTAGGCGAAGGTTTGATTCCTGAAGAGCACACTGTTTTGCAAGAAGGCGACTTGGTTCATGTAATTGTCGAAGAAGGCAAACTCGCAGCCGTCGAAGCCGCCCTGGCTAAATCCCCCGAGGAGTCATAAAGTGAGAATTGCTATCGCCGGTGCCGGCAATGTAGGTCGCGCTATTGCACGCGAACTTCTAGATAACGGCCACCAAGTTCTATTAATTGATCGCGATCCAAAATCGCTAAAGATGGATAGCGTGCCAGATGCCGAATGGTTATTGGCCGATGCCTGTGAAATCACCTCACTTGATAAAGCAAAGCTAGATACCTGTCAGGTACTAGTGGCCGCAACTGGCGATGACAAAGTTAATTTAGTGGCCTCGCTATTAGGTAAGACTGAATATGGTGTGCCTCGCGTTGTTGCTCGCATTAACCACCCAAAGAATGAATGGATGTTTGATTCATCTTGGGGCGTAGACGTTGCGGTATCTACACCAAGAATTATTTCGGCTTTAGTTGAAGAAGCCGTAACTGTTGGCGATGTAGTTCGCTTGTTCTCGTTCCGCCAGGGTCAAGCCAACTTAGTTGAGTTAACGCTTCCGGATAACTCATCTTGTTTAGGTTTGACTGTCGAAGAAATAACTTTGCCCGAGAATTCAACGCTAGCTGCAATCGTTCGCGATGGACGCGTTATCTCGCCTAAGCAACATGAAGTATTCACAGCCGGCGACGAACTGCTTTTTGTTGCAACAGCTGAAGCAGAAGATCTGCTTAAGCAATGCTTCATCGCTAGCTAGTCTTTATTCTTCTCTGGCGGAATTGCGGCCGGTACTTTCTTAATGATTAACCAGGATCCCCAAGCAACCGCGGCAAAAAGTGGATACCCCATTGCGAGGCGCGCGGTTCCGAGAGCGGTTAAATTCCCCGTTTTATAAAGCGGATATTGCACAATTAAGCGAGAAAGAAATAGACCTACCCAAAGCCAACTTGCTTTGATGTAGGCACGTTTACGTTCAGCGACTTTTCGCCAATGTAAGTTCTCGCCCAAGATCGGACCAAGAACTAATCCCAGAATCGGAAAACCAACTAAATTAGCAATTAAGTAAACCGAGCCGTAGACAATATTTATGATCAGGCCAGGCAAATAATAATCAACCGCTGAACCAGTCTTGCGGGCCAGAAATGCACAGAAAACCACCCCGATTAAACCTGAGACCACATGTTGCAATGTGTCCTTCTTGGCCAGTCGCAGAATTGCTAGAACTAGCGCAGTTACAACCGCAGCTGTCGCGGCCATCTGTAACTCTTTGCTTATGTTAAACGCAATCAGAAAAACCAGTGCTGGTAGGCCAGAATCTAATAAACCTTTTTTGCCACCAAGAGCGTCAATTACTTTCTTCTGATCACTCATAACTAAGCCAATCCGGTTGAGCCGAAGCCACCATCAGAGCGACCAGAACCTGGCAATTCTTCGACTTCAACAAAATCCGCGTGCTCGACTTTTTGGAAAACTAATTGGGCGATGCGATCACCACGTTTGAATGAAATAGCTTCGCGCGGATCAAGGTTGATCAATATAATCTGTAATTCGCCGCGGAAACCAGCATCGATAGTGCCAGGCGTATTAACCATTGAAACTCCGTGCTTAATTGCTAAACCAGATCGTGGGTGCGCGAAAGCGGCATAGCCATTAGGAAGTGCGATTGCGATTCCGGTTGGGGCAAGTGCGCGCTCCCCTGGTTCTAAAGTTAAATCAATTCGGGTAACAACATCAGCGCCGGCATCGCCACCTTTGGAATATTTAGGAAGTGGCACACCCGGATCAAGGCGCTTGATCAATACTTGCAGATCACTCATGGATTAATTTCAAATTCTGGATCAACAAAGGCCAATAGTTCGGGGTTCTTCGCGACTTCCTTTAAGAAACCTTCAGGTGCTTTAGTTAAGAAGTGCGACATCGGCACGATTACAAATAGGGCTGCAGCTCTGACAGCAATCTCGCCCTCTGGTGAACCTAAGCGGCCAACCGCAGCTGAATAGACCTTGCGATTAATTTGACCAGTAATTTCGGCGGTAATGAAGAGCGTTGTGCCGAGCGGAACTGGGCGAATGAAATCAGTTTCTAAACGAGCAGTAACTGCAGGTGATCTCAGTAGCCACATTAACTTTCCGAGAGCTTCATCGAAAGCTAATGAGAGTAAACCGCCATGAGCCAGACCTGGCGCACCTTGATGATTTTCGGTAACTGTAAATTCGGCTGTGATCGTTGCGCCTTCGCCGACGTGTGCCACTAAATGTAAGCCAGTAGGGTGCAATTCACCGCAACCAAAACAATGGCCGTAGTGAGATGGGACTTTTGTGCCGGTGGCAGGGGCAAGCGGATGACGCTCAGGAATTACAGATCCTTCTGGCGGTGTGGTGCTGGCAACGCGACTCATGTCATAAGGCTACTTTATTTATTTCACGATAGCGTGGTCTTATGAGATTTAGAGAAGTGATTCGTGCGCCATTTTGGCTGATTGCCTTTATCTACTTTCTCTTTTTATCCTTAGTCGTTGCGGTGTGGGCCGCGATCGGCAATCAACCTGCGTTTATAACTTGGGTCGTCCTGACAGTTCTGATTGTGCTAATTGCGCTAAAGACCACACTAGTAATCGAAGTTGATGAGAATGAAATGAGAGCAGGCCCCGCTCACATCGAACTTAAGTATCTAGGTAAGGCAACTGTTCTTGATAGCAAGGAAATGGGCCGACTTCGCACTCGCGATGCCGACCCAGCTTCATTTCTAATCTTCAGATTTTGGCGATCAACCGGCGTTAAAGTTGAAATCAACGACACCCGCGATAAAACACCATATTGGTTAATTACTTCGAAACGAAATAACGAACTTGCCGAAATTCTTAACGGCTAAAAGTTAAGAGCATTCCTTACAAACTGCAGTAGCGCCCTCGCCTTTTGCTAACTGAGTGCTGTGATGCACCAAGAAACAACGTGAGCAAGTGAATTCATCAACTTGCTTAGGAACTACGCGCACAGAGAGTTCTTCACCTGATAAGTCAGCACCAGGTAGCTCAAGGCTCTCGGCAGCTTCGGCTTCATCGACATCAATCTGACCGGATTGAGCATCGACGCGTTGCGCCTTTAACTCCTCAAGCGATTCTTCATGTAACTCTTCATCGGTTTTTCTGGGGGTGTCATAATCGGTTGCCATTGCTCTCACCTTCTTTCCAAACTAAGTCGAAGCCAAATTACTGGCTAACGCCGCTGGAAATACCCAGCGGGCGCATAGTGGCGCATTACTGCCTGGTTTAACTAATTGAACGCTCGGCGTGTCGCAAATATTCCCGTCACATGAGTGCTGCCTGAGTAATTAACGAGCGATTTCTTCGATCTCTTTGGCTAATCCCCCATCAACGCGTGCATGTAACGAGGTTCCTTCGGGCAAATATTCCTCGCGCAAAATTTCGCCGCGTTCGTGAATCGCACTGACTAAGTCGCCGCGATCATAAGGAATGACTGTGTTAATTTCGATCTTGGGTCTAGGCAACGAGCTCTCAATTGCGTGAATTAAGCCTTCAATTCCGAAACCAGTACGAACTGAGAAGGCGTAACTATTTGGTTCAGTGCGCAAAATTTGCATAACCATTTCGGGATCCGCGATATCTACTTTATTAATCGCGATAATCTCCGGAATCTCGGCACCGCCAATTTCGGTAATTACTTCACGCACTGCTCGAATTTGTTCAAACGGATCTGAGTGTGAACCATCAACAACGTGAACAATCAAATCAGAGCCAGATACTTCCTCCAGCGTTGATTTAAAAGCATCGATTAATTGGTGGGGCAAGTGACGAACGAAACCAACTGTGTCAGACAAGGTATAAATGCGGCCATCTTCAGTTTGCGCTTTACGTACCGTTGGATCAAGTGTTGCAAACAAGGCATTCTCAACTAAGACACCAGCGTTGGTTAACTTATTCAATAACGAAGACTTGCCCGCATTGGTATAGCCGGCAATTGCAACCGATGGAATGTTATTGCGGCGACGCTCTTGTCGCTTGGTGTCACGCGCTACTTTCATCTCGGCGATCTCGCGACGTAACTTTGCCATCTTGTCGCGAATTCGCCGGCGATCAGTTTCAATCTTAGTTTCACCCGGGCCACGACCACCGATGCCCGCACCGCCAGCTGCGCGACCACCAACTTGGCGCGATAGTGATTCACCCCAGCCACGTAAGCGCGGTAACAGATAGGAAATTTGCGCTAGCTCTACTTGCGCTTTGCCTTCTTTACTCTTGGCATGTTGGGCGAAAATATCAAGAATCAAAGCGGTGCGATCAATAACCTTAACTTTAACTTTCTCTTCAAGCTGTCGAAGTTGCGAAGGTGAAAGCTCGCCATCGCAAATAACGGTATCTGCCCCAGTTGCAACAACTACTTGTCGCAGTTCAATAACTTTTCCAGAACCGATGTAGGTGGCCGGATCTGGTTTATCGCGACGTTGAGTTAGACCTTCCATCACTTCAGAGCCAGCAGTTTCGGCAAGTGCTTTCAATTCAGCAAGAGAATTCTCAGCCATAGTGGAACTGCCTTCAGTCCATACGCCGACTAAAACAACTTTTTCTAGTTGTA
>JBILXJ010000082.1:0-4507 GCA_044378655.1 Candidatus Planktophila sp.
TCGCTCTCCACGCACAACTGAAGCCGTGCGCGAAACTCCACGTTTAGTTTCAATTCGCACTGATGCCGATTCTGAATCAGCTAAAGATGGTGTGCAAGGTCGCGCAAAGGTGCCAAGTTGGGATGAAATTATGTTTGGCCAGAAGAAAGACGAAGATTAACTAATCGTCTTTTGTAATAACGGCACGTAATTCTCAATTTCGGTAAGTGCGCCATGATGGCCAACCATTGAGCCTTCTAAACTTTCGCGTTCGGCCTCAATTAAAATTACGCCACCTTTTGCGATCGCAATAATCTCACCCATCCGATCGAAAGTATCAGCACTGGGGTTTGGGCCAAATAGCCCTGCAGTAAGTGCATCTTCGCGGGTATAGAGATCGGCGCGATTGCCTAAGAATTCTTCCCAACGTGATTTAACTTCAGCTCGCGCAGATGCTGAATCTAGGGCGGCATCTAGATATAAATGGCGGGCGCGAGGCTCGCCTGCAATCGTGGCAATACCAGTTAGCAATTGATTGTCGCGGCCCATCACAATTTTCTCTTTAACATTAACCATGCCATGGTCAGCAGTTAGCCAAATTCGAGTGCCTTTCGGAAGTTCAATAATTAATTGCTTAGCCATGTGATCAAGCATCGTTAGTGCGGCTAACCATTTATCCGAACCAACCCCATCGCTATGACCAGCTGAATCAAGATCATTCATGTAGAGATAAACCAACGCTGGCGATTTAGCCAGAGCCAACTTAGTTTGGGCAACTAATTCATCAACCACATTTGCGCCGCGATAAGTTGCACCGCGGAAAACCGCTTGAGTGAACCCCGTATTTTCATAACGTTTAGCTGCAACGTGTGAAACATTTACACCCGCAGCCGTTGCTCGCTCAAACAAAGTTGGTACTGGCTGCCAATAAGTTGGGTCAACCCGATCATCCCATTTCAAGGCATTCAAAATTCGGCCATTGCTGCGTGGCACTCGCACTGTGTAACCGAGCATGCCATGAGCACCTGGCAAAGTTCCGGTAGTTAGCGTTGCAAGTGAGGTTGCCGTTGTTGAAGGAAAAGCAGTTTGCACTCGCCCGCTTCGAGTAAAAGTTGAAAGTGTCGGAATATATTCGGCGTATTTATCAATTACCTCATCGCCTAGACCGTCAATTAAGAAAAGTACTTCGCGGCCACTTGGTGATTCACCAGCTGCAATTTCATCACGCGCATCTAATACCCCAAGCCCGGCAACAATGGCCGGCAAGATTTGGTGAAGATGCATGCGTTAAGGTTAGGGCATGAAATCCGCACTTGTCTTTTCGCCCGAGGTTGCAGCTGCGCTAGCGAGTAATTCGCCGATAGTTGCCCTCGAATCAACGATTATCAGCCACGGATTACCGCGCCCATCTAATTTGAATGTGGCCCGCGAAGTGGAAGCAATCGTGCGCGAACATGGTGCAACACCAGCGACAATTGCGATTCTTGATGGCGTGGTTCATATCGGTTTAACTGATGAGCAACTAGTTGCAGTCGCTAACCGCGATGACATCAGTAAAGCTTCTAGTCGCGACTTGGCGGTTTTGGTCGCTAGCAAGAAGTCTGCGGCAACCACTGTTGCGGCTACTGCGCATTTAGCCGCATTGGCCGGCATTAAAGTTTTTGCTACTGGTGGTCTAGGTGGCGTACACCGCGGTGCTAATGAATCATTCGATGAATCTGCCGACTTAACTGCGCTCTCAACCCTAGATATCACCGTTGTATGTGCTGGCGTTAAATCAATTCTCGATGTTGGCGCGACGCTTGAACGGCTAGAGACTCTGGCCATTGGGTTAGTCGGATACCAAACAAATGCTTTTCCTGGTTTCTATTTAACTGATTCTGGTTTCACCATTGAACACCGCGTTGAATCAGCTGCAGACATTGCATCGGTAATCAAGGCCCGCGAATCAGTTGGCACAAATGGGGCAGCCCTACTAGTTGCCAACCCAGTTGCCAAAGAGATGAACCGCGCAAAGCATGATCAAATTTTAGCTACTGGATTAGCAAAGGCAGATGCTGCTCATATAACAGGCAAAGATGTAACGCCTTTCTTGCTAGAGCATTTCCACACCACCTCTGAAGGTGAATCACTTTCGGTAAATATTGAAATCATTAAATCAAACAGCGCACTTGCCGCCGATGTCGCTGTTGCCAGTAACTAGCGCCGCTAACTAAAAATGTCCAAAATTCTCTGCATTGGTGAAGTTAACCTCGATGTAGTTGCCATTATTTCCAGCGATATCAACTACGGCAGTGATACCGCTGCAAAGGTATCTACTCACGGTGGTGGCGCAGGTGGCAATGTTGCTGCGTGGTTACGTATCGCCGGCGCTCAAAGTCATATGTTGGCGCGTATTGGAAAAGATGCCGCCGGCGTTGCAGTGCGCAGCGAATTTGATCGACTAGGCGTTAGCTACTCGGAAATAGATGTTCACGGCGCACCAACTGGAATTGTGGTTGTCATCGTTGATAAAGATGGCGAACGCAGCATGTTTCCGGACAATGGTGCAAATAGTGGACTAACTCTGGCTGATCTGCCTGAACTAGATTCTTTTAATGCTGCTTATATTTCTGGCTACGCACTACTTGATCCGAAGTCTCGTCCTGGAATTCTGCAGATGATCGGCAAAATTAAAGCTGCAGGGCTAAAGATTTATTTAGACCCTGCAACAGTCGGCGGCATGGCCGGAGTACCCATTGCTGAAATTCGGGCTTGGATCAACCAAGTGCACTGCTTATTACTCAATGAAGATGAGGCAAAGTATTTATCGTCGACAAATGATCTTGATTTAGCTATCGCAGATTTACTGCAGATCTGCCCTACTGTCGTGGTCAAACGCGGATCAAGTGGTGTTATTGCAGCTAATCGTGGCTCTGATTCAATTTCATTGCCAGCAATTTCTGCTCAAGTGATTGATACAACTGGTGCGGGCGATAGTTTTGCTGCTGGCTTTATCGCTGCCGACCAAGCCGGACTTGATTTCACACAATCACTAGGTGCCGCTCTGACTATCGCTGCCAAGTGTGTTGCAATCGTGGGGGCGCGCCCAGCCCTAGATGCGCAGGTTTAGCCCAACTTATTGGCAGAATCACCGCCATGGCTACGGCAAAAACACCTTCAAAGAGCGCCGCAAAATCGAAAAAACCAGTTGGTCCTAAAGCTGGCGAGTATCCAGGCAAGATTGTTGACGTTGATGTTTCATCTGAAATGTCAGAATCATTTCTAGAATACGCATATTCAGTTATTTATTCGCGTGCGCTTCCTGATGCTCGCGATGGTTTAAAGCCAGTTCACCGTCGCATCCTGCATCAGATGTCTGAAATGGGACTGCGTCCAGAGCGCGGCCATGTAAAGAGTGCTCGTGTAGTTGGTGAAGTAATGGGTAAATTGCACCCACACGGTGACAGCGCAATTTATGACGCACTGGTTCGCATGGCGCAAAGTTTCTCAATGCGTTTGCCGCTTATCGATGGTCACGGAAACTTTGGTTCACTAGATTCTGGCCCAGCTGCAATGCGTTACACCGAATCTCGTTTAGGTAGTGCGGCAATGGCGATGGTTGCCGAGACCGATGAAGACACCGTTGATTTTGGCCCTAACTACGATGGTCAATTACAAGAGCCTCTCGTTCTGCCTGCGGCCTACCCAAACCTTTTGGTTAATGGTGGTTCCGGTATCGCAGTTGGAATGGCTACCAATATGGCGCCACACAACTTAGGTGAAGTAATTGCGGCAACTAAATATTTAATTGAAAACCCTAAGGCAACGCTTAAGCAATTAATGAAGTTTGTTCCAGGGCCTGACTTTCCAACTGGTGGCGAAATTGTGGGCATCGAAGGAATTCAAGATGCCTATGAAACTGGCAAAGGTTCAGTCAAGGTGCGCGCTAGCGTTGAAATCAGCAAGGTAACTACCCGCAAGATGGGAATCACCATCAAGGAGCTACCTTTCAACATCGGCCCCGAAAAAGTCGTTGAGCGAATTGCCGACCTGGCTAAAGCCAAGAAGATTCAAGGTATTTCAGACATCATCGATTTAACTGACGGTCAGACTGGTACCAACGTGGTTATTGAAATCAAAAATGGTTTCGAACCTGAAAAAGTACTTGAGCAACTATTTAAGTTAACTCCGATGGAAGATGCATTCGCGATTAACGCGGTGGCACTTGTGAATGGTCGCCCACAAACTCTTGGTCTAAAGAAGTTGCTGGAAGTGTTTATCGAGCACCGCATCGAAGTTGTGCGTCGTCGTTCTGAATTCCGTAAAGCCAAGGCAACCTCGCGTTTAACTCTGGTTGATGGCTTGCTTAAGGCAATTATCGATATCGATAAGGTAATCAAGATCATTCGCGGCAGCGATGATGCAGCTGCTGCAAAAGAGAAGTTGATCAAAGACTTTAAGCTAAATGATGAGCAGGCTACATATATTCTCGATATGCCACTTCGACGTCTAACCAAGATGAGCAAAATTGAATTAGAAACTGAAG
>JBILXJ010000001.1:0-50468 GCA_044378655.1 Candidatus Planktophila sp.
GTAAGAGTTAACAGTTGGGTTAGTGAAAGCAAGTAGTGAAGGTGCGTGCTTTAGCAAGCCACCGATATACCAACGTGCCATATCTGAAAGATCGCCATAGCCATCGCCGAAGAACAGTGGCTTGCCATCTTTCCAAAGTGATTGGTGAACGTGCATACCTGAACCATTGTCACCAAAAAGTGGCTTTGGCATGAAGGTCGCAGTCTTGCCACCTTCCCAGGCAACGTTACGAATGATGTACTTGAACTTCATTACATCATCGCCAGCTTGAAGAATGTCGCTGAAGCGATAATTGATTTCCATTTGTCCAGCGGTACCAACTTCGTGGTGTGAACGCTCAACTAGAAGTCCGGCACGACCTAATTCCATAACCATTTCATCGCGAAGATCTGCGAATTGATCGGTTGGCGAAACTGGGAAATAGCCACCCTTAATGCGAGTACGGTAGCCGCGGTTTGGTGTGCCATCTGCATCGTACTCAACGCCGGTATTCCAAGCGCCTTCGTAAGACTGAATCTCGTGATAAGCCTCGTTGATACCTGTCTTGAAACGAACGCTATCGAAAACATAAAACTCAGCTTCTGGTGCGAAGAACGCAGTATCTGCAAAACCAAGTGAGCGCATGTAGTCAACTGCCTTAGCAACGACGCCACGTGGGTCACGAGAATAAGCTGAATTATCAACTGGATTGTGAACTGAGAAAATAATTACCAAAGTTTTGTGATCACGGAATGGATCGATGAATGCAGAACTTGGAACTGGCAGCAACTTCATATCTGATTCGTGAATTGATTGGAAACCACGGATCGAAGAACCATCGAACATCAGACCATCAGTGAAAACAGCTTCGTCAAATGACTCAACTGGAACGTTGAAGTGGTGTTGGATACCTGGCAAATCAGTAAAGCGGACGTCAATGAACTTAACATCTTCTTTCTTGATGTATGCAAAGATTTCTTCTGAATTCTTAAACATATTTCTCCTGTTTTTAAGATGATGGCTGTTGGAATCAACCGATCGGTTTCCTCGCCTTTGAGGCCGTGCTTTGTGGGTGGAAATCTATGCCCCAGCGGTCAAAAGTTCATAACTGTTGTGTTACATCGATGTTAAAAATTGCTGGTAACCACTTCTTGTTCCGTTAATGAGCCTATAAATGGGCCGTTGTGCTCTAAATCATCTAGGCTCTCGCCATGACTCACCCCGAGGGCGTAACGCTTGGTCGCCGACTTGCAGCGATCACAATCGATTGGCTGGCCTCGTATGCGATCGCTTTCGCCTTTTTCGCCGGCGGCGGAAGCTATTCCGACCGAATAGTAGGAACGCGCCTTACAACGCCACTAATTTTTGTGGCCGAATACGCCATTTTGGTCTCACTCACTGGAGCTTCCTTCGGACATAGGTTGCTTAGATTAAAGGTGGTCGATTTCAATCATGGGGGAGCGCCAGGTTTTCGTCAGGTTCTGATCCGAACCGGATTGATGGCGTTAGTGATTACGGCAATTACCTATGACGAAGATGGCCGCGGAATTCATGAACGCCTTAGTCGTACAAAACTTGAGCGCGCTTAGAAAATTTAGCGAATCTTCATCCCGCGAGTAGGCATTGGACCCTTCGGAATTGGCATAGCCATTCCGCCGACTGCCTTGAGGCGAGCTCTAACTTCGCGCATCTGATTAGCAGTTAACTTCTTAGGAAACTTCTTCATCCGTTTTTGCAATTTACGAAGCGAGACTTGACCTTCTTGATCGCCCACGATTAATTCATATATTGGCACACCTGGTGCATAGCGTTCAGTCTTGCGTTTTTCATCTTGCAATAGTTGACGTACTGAGTTGCTACCTTCGCCAGTCAGAACAATGCCTGCACGCCCAACTGAGCGATGGACCATATCTTGATTACGTGAAACTGCAACGGCTGGAGTTGTTGACCAACCTTTACGGATCGACATTAAAACACTTGCCCCTGCTCCGATCTGACCTTCAATCGATGCATAAGCCGCGGAACCTGCTTGGCGTGTAAAAATAAAGAAAGCTAAAAGTGCTGCAAACGGAGCAGTCACGAAACCAAGGTAAACCGGATGTCCGATTGCGAAACCTATTGCGATACCAACTGCCCAGGCGGCGAAGAAAATGCCGACCATAGCCGTGCCAATCCAAGGCTTAGCCGCTTTGGTTACTTTGTAGGCATCACGAATCTCTTTAAATCGAGGTGCCTTGGGTTCGCTGGACTTATTCTTCTTTCGTTTAAACATGTCAGGAGTTTAGTGGAGCAGGCGCGGTACCACCAAGACGCGCAGGTGCCCACCGTTGGCCAGCATGGTTATCGGGGTATCGCCCTTGAACTTCATGCAACATTTCGATCAAGGTTGAACGCAATTGCGCCTCGCCAGCTTCAACATCGGAATCTTTGGCAAAGTGCATTGGTTCGCCGAAAGTCACAAAAATTGGAAACTTATTGCGCTTGAGATTTCGCTTAACGCCCTTAGTCCAAATTCGCTGGCTACCCCAAACGATGGTGGGGATTACTGGAACCCCAGCGCCCATGGCTAATCGAATAACTCCGCTTTTCAATTCTTTAATTTCAAAGCTGGTCGAAATTGTGGCCTCTGGAAAGATGCCGATTATCTCGCCGCCCCGAAGAGCGCGAAGGGCTGCAACAAAAGAGGCCGAACCATTAGCTCGATCAACCGAAATATGGTGCATTCCGCGCATTAGTGGCCCAGCAAGTTTGTTATCGAAAATTTCTTTCTTCGCCATGAAACGTACGTAACGTTTAACTGGCAGCGCACCTGTGCCGGCTAAAGCGAAGTCCAAATAACCAACGTGATTTATCGCCAAGATGGCGCCGCCATTGCGAGGAATGTTTACATCACCAGTAAAGGTGAATTTCAGGCCAAGATATTTCCAGGCAGTCTTGAGAACTGCAATTACTGGGGGATAAACACGATCAGCCATTATTTGTAGCACCATTAAGGGCGGCTTTGGCTTCTTGTGCTTGCTTATATAAACGACCAGCGCGATAACTTGATCTAACAAGTGGCCCACTCATTACTCCTGAGAAGCCAATCTCCTTGGCTTCAGTTGCTAACTCAACAAATTCTTCTGGCTTCACCCAACGAATAACTGGGTGGTGCTTATTTGTAGGGCGCAAGTACTGGGTAATTGTGATTAAGTCACATCCTGCTGCATGTAGATCAACAAGTGCTTGTGAAACTTCTTCGCGAGTTTCGCCCAAACCAAGAATCAGATTGGACTTAGTAATCAGACCGTAATCTCGCGCCATTGTGATAACTGAAAGCGACTTATCGTAAGTAAAAGCTGGGCGAATCTCTTTGAAAATACGAGGCACAGTTTCGAGGTTATGCGCAAATACTTCTGGGCGAGTTTCAAAGATTTGATTTAGCAACTCTGGGTTTGCATTGAAATCAGGTGCCAACATTTCCACACCAGTGCCTGGATTTAACTCATGCACTTTGCGAATTGTTTCGGCATATAACCAAGCACCTTCATCGGGTAGATCATCGCGAGTAACGCCAGTGATCGTTGCGTAATTCAATTGCATTTTCTTAATTGATTCAGCGACCTTAGTCGGCTCGTTGCGATCAATAGGCAATGGCTTACCAGTATCAATATTGCAGAAATCGCAACGACGAGTACAGCGATCACCGCCAATTAAGAATGTGGCTTCGCGATCTTCCCAGCACTCAAAAATATTTGGACAAGCCGCTTCTTGGCAGACGGTGTGTAAGCCTTCGCTTTTTACTAGCGAACGCAACTGGGTGTACTCAGGCCCCATGTTGGCGCGAGTCTTAATCCATTCTGGTTTGCGTTCAATCGGGGTCTCGGCATTGCGCGCCTCAATCCGAAGCATTTTGCGGCCATCGGGTGCAATTGTCATGCGCTCACCTTTGTTAGCACTTCAAAAAGTTCTCGCTCCAGAATCGGTGAAACTTCAGCAATTGTAATCTCGCGGTTTAACTCTCTAGCCATTGACGTAACATCGGCATCGGCGATTCCACATGGCACGATCTGATTAAACCCAGCTAAGTCAGGGTTAACGTTAAGTGCAAAGCCATGCATGGTCACACCCTTGGCGACTCTGATGCCTATGGCTGCAATTTTGCGATCGCCTTTTTCATCGCGTAGCCAAACACCAGAGCGATCTGGATAACGAAGGGCAGCTAAACCAAACTGCTCGCAGGTATTTATTAGGGCCGTTTCTAATTGGCGCACAAAACCGACTACATCTAAGCGATTAGCTAATTTCACGATCGGATAACCAACCAATTGGCCAGGTCCATGCCAAGTGATTTTTCCACCGCGGTCGACCTCAATCACTGGCGTTGAATCAGTGGGACGATCTGTGATTTCAGTACGGCGACCAGCGGTATAAACCGAAGGATGCTCAAGCAGTATCAAGGTGTTTGGTCGCTCATCAGCCACAATTTCGGCATGAAATTTACGTTGAATTTTCAGCGCACTCTCATAATCGACTAATCCGCTTCGAGCTACGGCAATTTGGCCAGTAGTTAGAGCGGCTTGAATGGTCATAGCCAATAGCCTAAAGGTAGAATCACGCTCATTACCAATCGAGGCGACAGATAGATAGATCTGGCGCAAAAGGGGCCAGCTAAATGTCAGTTTCACCTGTGGGTACTAGCACCATGCGTTCTAAGCGCAAGCCGATCGCCATCGCGATTTTGGTTGTAATTGCGTGGTTTGGCGTTACTGGTTTTTTCGGCCCGCTCTTTGGCAAATTATCAACTGTTCAAGAAAATGATAATTCTGCGTTCCTGCCAGATAGTGCTGAGTCAACTAAGGCAGTTAAGTTGCTGGAAAGTTTTGCCGCTGGCGAATCTACTGCTTTCCCAACTTTAGTTTTGCTTGAGGGAACTGTTGGGCCAGAAGTGCTGCAGCAAATTAATGCTCACCTCGAAACTGTGCCAGATCTAAAATTAGGCGAGACTGATATTCCACTTTCGAAATATTTAGTTGCTGGTAGCAAAATTACGGCTTTCCCAGCTCCAGATGGCACAGCAGTTCTGGCTTCGATTCTCCTAGATGGCGCAGTATTCGCTTCGTTGCTTCCGGATGAAGAACCAGTCCTTCCCGCAATTGTTAAAGCTTTGCGCGAAGACTTTGAACCTTTCGCAAAGGATCTCGGCTTTGATTCATACGTTACTGGAGCTGGCGGAATATTCGCTGACCTGTTCGATGCTTTCGGAGATATCGATTCAACTCTGCTATTGACGACGTTAGGTGTTGTTGCATTTATTTTGATTATTGTTTATCGCTCACCAATTTTGTGGTTCCTGCCTTTGCTTTCTGCGGTTTTCGCTCTCTCCACTGCGGGCGGAATCATTTATTTGTTAGCCAAAAACAATGTAATTGATGTGAACGGCCAATCGCAGGGCATTCTCTCGGTTTTGGTTTTAGGCGCTGGAACCGACTATGCACTGCTATTAATTTCGAGATATCGCGAAGAGTTACATCATCATTCAACGCCAGTTGCGGCCATGCGAGCTGCCTATAAAGGAACCTTCGAGCCGATTGTCGCTTCGGGTGCAACTGTTGCGCTAGGTCTCTTAGTTCTATTGCTTAGTGATTTATCTGGTAACCGTGGGCTAGGTCCAATCGGAGCTATTGGTGTTGTAGTCGCGGTAATTACTATGGTGACTTTGCTTCCTGCTTTCTTGGTTCTATTTGGTCGTTGGATTTTCTGGCCTCGGATTCCTAGATTCGATGATGCAGACGCGCAACTAACTGGCACTTGGGCCAAGGTCGGAAGTTTAGTCGAACGCAAACCTCGCAGAGCTTGGGTGATTACTGGTTTATTGCTCGTTGTTTTAGCGGGATTCTCAACTACCTTAAAGACCGATGGGCTTTCAACAACTGAGAGTTTCGTTGGAAACCCTGAGTCAGTTGTTGGTCAAAAGCTGTTGCTAAACCATTTCCCTGGTGGTGAAGGTGATCCAACTAAAGTTGTTTTAAAGAATGAATTAATTCCAGCCGTTTCCGAAAAACTTCGAGGGGTTGACGGTGTTGCAACTGTTGCACCAGAAGCAAATGCTGGTGGCGTCATTGTCAAAGACGGCCTTTCTATTCTCAATGTCACGTTAGCGGCAGCGCCAGATTCGCGCGAAGCTCGTGACCTAATTCCATCAATTCGTGAAGCTGTGAAGAGTGTTGATGAGTCGATTTTGGTTGGTGGCACGACGGCGGTCTTCTTCGACACCGATGTGGCTGCTCGTCATGACAATCGAACTGTTATTCCCGTAGTTCTACTCTTAATCACCCTGATTTTGGGTCTACTGCTTCGAAGTATTGTGAGTGCTGTATTGCTACTTGGAACAGTTGTGCTCTCGTACTTTGCAACACTTGGAGTATGTGCGCTCGTCTTTAATCACATCTTCGGCTTTGCAGGGGGAGATGCGTCATTCCCACTCTTCGCCTTTATCTTCTTGGTCGCATTGGGTATTGATTACAACATCTTCTTGATGACTCGCGTGCGTGAAGAATCAGGCAAGATAGGTACCAGAAAAGGTGTTATCAAGGGCTTAACAGTTACCGGGTCGGTAATTACATCAGCCGGTATTGTCCTTGCGGCGACTTTCGGAGTGCTAGGAATCTTGCCTCTGGTATTCCTTGCTCAACTTGGTTTCGCGGTTGCCTTTGGCGTACTGCTAGACACAATTATCGTTCGCTCGATTTTGGTTCCAGCACTGGTGCACGAAATTGGGCCTAAGGTATGGTGGCCATCTAAGTTATCTAAATCAGCTGACTAGTAAAAAGCTCGGAGTTTTATGTCTCTACGAGTAGGTCTAGTTGGTTATGGTTTAGCTGGTCGCACCTTTCACGCCCCGCTATTTAGAGGTTGCGGCCTTGAACTCGTGGCAGTTCTAACCACAAATCCAGAACGAGTGGGGCATGTTCAAGCTGATTTTCCTGACGCGATCGTCGTTTCGGATATGTCAGAACTTCTTACACATAACTTAGATCTAGTTGTCATCGCATCGGTTAATTCAGTTCATGTTGAGCAAGCGATTGCCGCACTACATGCTGGTGTTCCAACGGTCGTTGATAAACCGATGGGCCGTAATTTAACTGAAACACTAGAAATTCTAAAAGCATCTGATGACACAGGTGTGCCGGTAACAGCTTTCTATAACCGCCTCTTTGATTCAGATTCGCTGACCATTAAACGAGTCATACAAGAAAATGAAATCGGAAAAGTGTTTCGCATCGATTCTCGCTTTGAACGCTATCGCCCTGATCTAGCTGCGCAATCTTGGCGCGAACAAAGCAGCGCCGAAGAAGGCGGGGGGCTACTGCTTGATCTGCAATCTCATTTAGTTTCAACTGCCCTTGATTGGTTTGGTCCGGCTGAACTGGTTTCGGCGAGTGTGCGCAGTATCCGCGGGGCATCTGATGATGATGTGGTCTTAGTCCTAAAACATGAGAGCGGTGTTGATTCTTATCTTTCGACTAGTTCCATAGTCGGAGCACCTGGACCGCGTATCCGCATGATGGGAACTAATGGTGCACTTGTAATTGGCGAGCTTGATCCGCAGGAAGCTCTTTTACGCGCCGGCAAAGTTCCACTTGAGGGCAAATGGGATGTATCGACAAAATCAGCGGCGAAGATAATTCGTGGGGAGGCCGTTAGTGATTTACAAGTTGAAGATGGGAACTATGCGCGGTTCTACGAACTGGTAGCTGGTGCCATTGCCGGTACAAATGAATGGCCAGTTAGCAAAGCCGAGATAATCGCAGTGGCAGCGATTATTGATCGCGCACGAGAACTAAATTTTCGTGAGTAGTCCAGTTGTCGTAATTGGTGCTGGCTTAGCTGGACTTAGCGCCGCACTGCAAATTCAAAAGGCCGACCGCGAAGTAATTGTTCTGGAAGCTGCAGAGCGAGCTGGCGGACGAGTGCAATCAGATTCTATCGATGGCTTTACTTGCGATCGTGGTTTCCAGCTAATCAATGCGAAGTATCCAGAGCTAGTTGCGCTGAATGTGTTGGGCGAGCTTGATTTTAGATTTGCCGATCGAGCGATAAATGTGGCTATCGACAATAAGTTACATCGGTTGGGGGATCCGCGCAGGTATCCCTTTACGGCCTTTGATCAAGCCACTGGATCTATCCTGGAAAAGTTATCTCTGGTTAAAGCTCTCATTGGTAAACCCGAAGCAAATCAATCAATCGATAAATATCTAATCAGAGCAGGATTGGGTAAGACCCTTGATCGAGTATTGAAACCGTTTCTGAGAGGTGTTTATCTAACGGATCTCTCAAGTGTTTTAGCTCCTGCTGGTTTGGAAATAATCAAGACTTTTATTGGCGGTAAACCTGGACTACCACGAGATGGCGTTGGTGCGCTATCGGTTACACTTGCAAATCGGGTTAGCGACCTTAGGCTGGGGGTCGCGGTAAATTCGATTAAGGCTGGCAAAGTTTTAACTACCGCCGGCGAAATAGCGGCAAATAAAATAATTGTCGCAACCGATAGCACGACAGCGGCGCAGTTACTTGATCTCACTTCAGTCACAAAGTTAGCCGCATGTACAACTTGGTATCACAGCGCGCCAACTACGCCGGTTTCGCATGGGCAACTAATTGTTGATGGTCAAAACAGAGGCGCAGTGATTAACACACTAGTGATCTCGAACTTCATTCCTGAATACGCACCTGTCGGGCGGAACTTGATTTCCTCAACCACCGATCTAGGAGTCACTGAGTCTGAAGTTCGCCGACATCTCGCGACGATGTACAACTGTGATAATCGCGATTGGGAGCTAGTTGCTAAATATGAGATTCCGGCGGCGCTTCCGATTGGGGCTATGGCTATTAATCAACCGATTCAAACCCTGGTTCGTGAAGGAATCTATTTAGCAGGTGACGGCCAAGTAAGCCCGTCGCAAAACGGAGCGCTTAAATCGGGGCGTCTGGCAGCGCTAGCTGTATTAGCTAATTAATCAACTAACTTTTCGAGTGCCGATGAAATATGTGGGTAGTCAAAAGTAAAGCCAGCCTCAGTCAGCGCCTGTGGCATAACCTTCTTTGAGCCAAGCACCTCAGAAGAAAAACCACCGAGAACAATCTTGAGCGCAAGTGCTGGAACCGGGAAAAGTGCTGGGCGATGCATTGCGCGAGCGAGACCGGCAGTGAACTCTGAATTAGTAACCGGGTTAGGCGAAGTCAAATTAACTGGGCCCGAGATCTTGCTCTCCAAAAGAAAAGCGATTGCACGAATTTGGTCATGCAATGTTATCCAAGACCACCATTGCTTGCCGTTACTTAACTTCCCACCTAAACCAAAACGAAAGATCGGCAGCATCTTGCCTAACGCTCCGCCGGTTGGATCAAGAACTAAACCTGTGCGAAGTTTTACGGTGCGCACATCGCCAGCTAAATCGGCAGCAGATTCCCACTCGCGACAAACAGCAGCAAGAAAGTCATCACCTACGCGATCACTTTCAACAACTGCGCGGTTTCCGCTCTCGCCATACCAGCCAATTGCACTAGCTGAGATGAATACTTGTGGCTTAACTATCGCAACTGCTTTTGCAATGGTGGTAGTTCCGAGCAGACGTGAATTTAGAATTTCGCTCTTGTATTTTTTGGTCCAACGTTTATCGCTAACACCAGCACCAGCTAAGTGAATTACCGCATCGACGCCAGCGAGAGCTTCCATATCAACTGTGCCAGCAGTTGGATCCCAAGTAATTTCTTCAGCTGAAACTGCCGGCCTGCGCACCAGTCGCTGAACGGTGTGACCTTGTGACTTTAGATAACCAACTAAAGCGCTACCAATTAGCCCAGAGGCACCAGTAACAGCAATACGTTGTGGGGGCAGCAAATTAGAGACCTAAATCTGATTCGAAAGCGCCGCCCTCTAGACGTTCTTTCAAGGTAACTAGGAAGCGAGCCGCATCTGCGCCATCGACAACTCGGTGATCGTAAGAAAGACCCAGGTAGACCATTGAACGAATTGCGATCGTTTCGCCGCCATCTTCACCGCGAACCACCATTGGTCGCTTAACGATTGCGCCTAGACCCAAAATGGCAACCTGTGGCTGATTGATAATCGGAGTATCAAAGAGAGCGCCACGGCTACCGGTGTTAGTTAGCGTGAAAGTTCCGCCACCTAATTCGTCAGGAGTTACTTTGTTATCGCGAGTGCGTGCAGCAAGATCTGAAATCTTGCGAGCAATGCCGCCCATGTTTAAGTCACCAGCATTGGAAATAACTGGCACTAATAATCCGCGCTCAGTATCTACAGCAATGCCTAAATGTTCTGCACCGTGATAAGTGATTTGATCGCCTTCAACGGAAGAGTTAAGAACTGGATGTTGCTTGAGTGCTTCGCAAGTTGCAACGGCGAAGAATGGTAGGAATGAAAGTTTGACACCTTCGCGCGCTTCGAAACTGGCCTTTGACTTATCGCGCAAGCGAGCAATCTTGGTAACGTCAACTTCAATAACTGTGGTTAGTTGCGCACTGACTTGCAGCGACTCAACCATACGAGCAGCAATAACTTTGCGCAGACGTGACATGGTCACGGTAGTTCCGCGAAGTGGTGAAACTGCAATTGTTGGCGCAGAAGTGCGAGCAACCGCTGCAACTGGGGCAGCCGAAACTGGTGCTGTCTTAGCAGGTGCAGCTTGCTCAACATCTTCGCGACGAATTCGGCCACCGATACCGGTGCCCTTAACAGATGCAAGGTTCACGCCTAGTTCAGAAGCCAATTTGCGAACCAGTGGAGTTACATAAGCATCTGCTGGTTGTGAAATTGGTGCTGCAACTACTGGAGCTGCAGGTGGTGGAGTTACAACTGGCGCTACAGGTGGGGGAGTCACAACTGGTGCTGCAACTACTGGAGCTGCAGGTGGTGGAGTTACAACTGGTGCAGCAACGGGAGCAGAACCAGATGCACCAATTAAACCTAAACGTGCACCTACTGCGACAGTGGTATCGATGGGAACATCGATTGCTAACAAAATTCCAGCAACAGGTGAAGGAATCTCGGTATCAACTTTGTCAGTAGAAACTTCTAAGAGTGCTTCATCTACAGCTACTGAGTCGCCAACGTTCTTAAGCCAACGTGTAACTGTGCCTTCGGAAACTGATTCACCAAGAGCTGGCATTGATATGACAGTTCCGGTTCCGCTGGCAGCGGCTGGCGCTGCTGCAACAGGTGCTGCGGGAACAACTGGCGCAGGTGTTTCAACAACTGGTGCTGCGACAACTGGAGCCGCGACTACGGGGGCTGCCGCAGCTGGTGACGCAGCAGATGCAGCGCCATCAGCGATGATTGCTAACTCAGCTCCGACTGCAACTGTCTGATCAATTCCAACAACAATCTTTTGCAGAACGCCTGCTACAGGTGAAGGAATCTCGGTATCAACTTTGTCGGTTGACACTTCAAGGAGTGGCTCGTCGATTGCGACTTGGTCGCCTTCATTCTTGAGCCAACGTGTGACCGTACCTTCGGTAACGCTCTCGCCAAGTGCTGGCATTGTTAGTGAGAAGGTCATCTCTTTATCTCCTTGGTTTCCTGATTGAAATTCTTAATTATCCGTGGGCGTGTAATGGTTTACCGGCAAGTGCCATGTGAGCTTCACCCATTGCTTCGGAAAGTGTTGGGTGTGCATGGATTAGAGGTGCAACATCATCGGCAGTTGCTTCCCAGTTAAAAATCAATTGCGCCTCGGCTAAGAGTTCGCCTACACGTGCACCGACCATATGGATTCCAAGTACTGGGCCATTCTTTTGGGAAACCAATTTAATTGAGCCCGCAGTGCGCAAGATCTGGGCCTTACCATTTCCGGCTAAGTCGTAATTTAATTCAACTACATCGTGACCACGCTCTTTAGCTTGCGCAGTTGTTAAACCAACTGAGGCAACTTCTGGTTCAGAGTAAGTAACGCGGGGAACGCCGTCGTAATTAATTGGACGTGGATTCAATCCGCAAATTTCTTCGGCAACCAAAATACCTTCACCAAAACCGACGTGCGCTAATTGCAAGGTAGGAATCAAGTCGCCAACTGCCCAGATCCCTGGAACATTTGTGCGGCACTTGTCATCTACCAACACATAGCCTCGGTCCATGTTTAGGCCCTGTTCTTCATAGCCAAGGTTGGCTGAAACCGGCCCACGACCAACAGCTACGAGCAGAACATCTGCTGTGAATGTTTTGCCATCTTCAAGTTCAACAGTTACGCCATCGGCAGTAACGGTGTGAGACTTAAAGCGAACTCCGAGTTCAAAGTTGATTCCGCGTTTGCGATAAGCACGTTCTAATAACTTGCTGCTTGATTCATCTTCAAGTGCAACCAGGTGTGACAAGCCTTCGATAATTGTTACTTCGGCACCGAATGATTTCCAGACTGATGCGAACTCACAACCAATTACGCCGCCGCCAAGAACAATGACTGATTTAGGAACGTAATCCAAACTTGTTGCATGATCTGAAGTCATAACTCGAACGCCGTCGATTTCAAGTCCGGGCAAAGATTTGGCATAAGAGCCAGTTGCTAAAACAACATTGGTGCCGGTGTAGCGTTCACCATTTACTTCAACAGTGTCTTTCGCGACCAAACGACCGTGACCTTCAACAAAAGTAATGTTGCGTGATTTAACGAGACCTTGTAATCCTTTGTGAAGTTTGCTGATCACGCCATCTTTATAAGCATTAACTGCGACCATATCCATTGATAGGAATTGAGCGTTTACGCCGAAGGTACTGGCTTCGCGTGCACTGTCGGCTATCTCGCCAGAGTGCAGAAGCGCCTTGGTAGGGATACATCCGCGGTGTAGACAAGTTCCGCCTAGTTTTCCGGATTCAATCAGCGCGACGGTTTTGCCAAGTTGAGCTGCGCGAAGGGCACAGGCGTAACCGCCACTGCCACCACCAAGAATTACCAAGTCGAATTGAGCCACGATCAACCTTTCACCCGTAAGCGTTCTATAGCCCTATCTTGCCAGCCTTCGGGCGATCTAACTAACTGGTGGCTATTTTTCGCTAGTGATCTCGGCCAAACGGATTAGCGAGCGGAAAGCGATTCCGGTGCCACCGACTGGGGTGTAGCCGTGCGGTTTAGCCTCGTTATAGGCCGGGCCGGCAATATCTAAGTGGAGCCAAGGCAGCTCGGCTGGGATGAATTCTTTGAGGAAGATGCCAGCGACCAACATGCCGCCCATGCGATCTCCGATATTTGCCATATCGGCCACCGTTGAATCAAGTGATGCGCGAAGTTCTTCAGGAAGCGGCATTGGCCAGAAATCTTCGCCGGCTTGGTCGGCTGCAACTAAGAACTGCGAGCGGAACTCTTCGTTATTTGTCATGACCGCACTTGTGCGAGTTCCGAGGGCAACTACTTGTGCGCCAGTCAGAGTGGCCACGTCAATGATGCCATCGAGTTTCATCTTTGACTCTTGGGCTTTAACTAACGCATCGGCCATTACCAAACGACCTTCAGCATCAGGATTTAAAACTTCAATTGTCTTGCCACCATACATAGTGTGAATATCACTTGGCCGAGTTGCGTTGTCAGAGATCATGTTCTCAGCCATCGCTGCCCAAACATCAATTGCAATCGGCAACTTAAGTTCGGCAATCGCCAAGACTGCTGCGCTAACTGCAGCAGCTCCACTCATATCTGATTTCATGGCTTCCATGCCGGCAGCTGGCTTTAGTGCATAACCACCGGTATCGAAAGTAATTCCCTTGCCGATGAAAGCTAACTTCTTCTTCGCCTTTGGCGGGTTATATGAAATATGCAAAAGTCGCGGTGGATTAGCTGAACCTTGGCCAACACCTGAGATGCCACCGTAACCACCATCACGCAATTGCTTCTCATTTAAAATTGAAACTTTTAAGTGCGCAGCCGAACCGCCTACAGATTTAACTGCAGCAGCAAATCGCTTGGAGAATGAATCTGGCGTCAAATGACTTGGGGGAGTATTGATTAAGTCGCGAACTAATTTGGTGTATTCGCCAATGATTACAGCTCGCTTAACTGCAGCCTTTGCTTCAGGTGAGTTCGCCATTTTGGTCTGAACAGTCGCGCCCGCCAATGGCGCCTTGCGGTCTGCTTTAGAAGAGCCACGGAATTCGTCGAAAGCATATGCGCCAAGGGTCATGCCTTCGGCCACGGCTGCAACCTGCTCAATCGAATTTGTCGGTAGCGATATAGCAGCACTTTTCTCTCCGGCCAGGGCGCGAGCAGCAGCACCGGCGGCGCGGCGCAGAACTTCGTGAGCATAATCTTTCTTCGCTTCACCGAGGCCGGTAAATATCAGTAATCGCGTTGTTGAACCAGGCAACTTCGTAATTTCATTTGCGGCACCTGTAGCGCCTAGATCTTTAAGGGCTGCAAGTAATGACTTTTCATCGAGTGATACCGAGCCAGATTCAATCTTTAAAGTATCGGCCTTAGCGCCTTTAGCTAAACCAACGATCAAAATATCATCGGAAACTAGCGCATCGGATAACCGGATCGATTTCATCAAAACTCCTAATTTTTGCCTTCGCTTGAACTTGGCTGAGTCTAAAGCAGGAATAGCAGAATATGTAGCGATAGATTGTGCGCCATGAAGCAATCTCCACTACATGAGCGCCACTTAGCCCGTAACGCCAAGATGGCCGATTTCGGTGGCTGGTTGATGCCGATCGAATATCCGAGCGCTGGAGTTTTGGCTGAGCACGCGGCCGTGCGCGAGCGAGTTGGTTTATTCGATGTCTCACATCTAGGTAAAGCATCGGTCGTAGGTCAGGGAGCGCTAGAGTTTTTAAATTCGAAGCTAACTAATGATTTAACCAAAATTTCCGACGGCGCTGCCCAATACTCAATGTTGTGCAACGACAGCGGTGGCGTAATTGATGACCTGATTGTTTATCGCAATTCCGACGCAGATTTCTTTTTGGTGCCGAACGCTTCTAATACCAGTGCGGTAGTTGCAGATCTACAAGCGAACGTACCCAACGGAATCACAGTGACTAATCTGCATAATGACTATGGCGTAATTGCTCTGCAGGGACCATATGCAACTAAAGTTTTAGCGCACTTCGGATTACAAATTGAAATCGACTACATGGCATTTACCTATGTTTCAGTCGCTGGTTGCGATGTGATTGTTTGTCGTACTGGATACACCGGCGAATATGGATTTGAGGTTCTACCTAAATGGGACCAGGCACTAATTGTTTGGGATGCGCTAGTTGAACAAGTAGAAGCTAACGCAGGCCTAGTGTGTGGCCTGGGCGCACGAGATACTTTGCGAACCGAAATGGGATACCCCCTTCATGGGCACGAACTCTCGCTAGAGATTTCACCAGTAATGGCAAGTGCCAGCTGGGCAGTGGGCTGGAACAAAGCAGATTACCAAGGCAGTGAGGTCTTGAAAGAGCAGAAACAAAGCGGGGTCACTCGACGACTAGTTGCCCTTAAGTCACTTGATCGAGGAATTCCGCGCCCCGATATGCAAGTTTTACATGACGGAGTTGAAGTCGGAATCGTGACGAGCGGGACATTTTCACCAAGTTTAAAGGTCGGAATTGCCCTTGCTTTAGTCGATTCGAAATTTAGAATTGGCGAACAACTTCAGATTGATGTGCGTGGTCGCACTTCAAACGTTGAGATAGTTAAGTTACCTTTCATGCCATCGCACGTTCGCTAAGAAGCTAGGGGAGAGAGAAAATGGAATATCGCCGCTTGGGTAACACTGGAATGTACGTTTCTGAGATTGCCTATGGAAACTGGATCACCCACGGCAACCAAGTTGAAGCTACAGCGGCAAATGCTTGCGTGAAGGCAGCCTTTGATGCTGGTATTACGACCTTCGATACTGCTGATGTATATGCGGGCACCAAAGCTGAAACTATTTTGGGTAAGGCGCTCAAAGGCGTAAAGCGAGAGTCATATGAGTTATTCACCAAAGTTTATTTTCCAACTGGCACTGGCAAAAATGATCGCGGGCTCTCTCGCAAACACATTATTGAATCTTGCAACGCTTCGCTAAAGCGTTTACAAACGGATCACATTGATCTCTATCAAGCTCATCGCTTTGATTATGAAACTCCACTCGAGGAAACCTTAAGCGCTTTCGATGACTTGATTCGCCAAGGTAAGGTGCATTACATCGGCGTCTCGAATTGGAAACACACTGAAATTCAAGATGCCTTAAAAATTCAAGACGATAAGGGTTACAACCGAATCGTTTCGAACCAACCTTCATACTCGGCAATTTATCGAGTTATCGAAGCCAAGATCGTGCCTCTTTGCCAGCGCGAAGGCATTAGTCAGATTGTTTATTCACCGTTAGCGCAAGGCGTGCTAACCGGTAAATATCTGCCGGGCAAGAAAGTCCCAGCAGATTCACGTGGCGCGAATAAAAACAATACGGGTCAATTCATGCAAGGCATGATGAATGATGAATTCTTGGGCCATGTAGCTAAGTTGCAGCCAATTGCAGATGCTCACGGAATCACTATGTCCCAGTTGGCGCTAGCTTGGATTCTAAGTAATCCAAATGTGGCCAGCGCGATTATGGGTGCTACTAAACCTAAGCAAGTTACCGAAAATGCTAAGGGCAGCGGAATTAAACTCGAAGCAGCAGTGATCAAAGAGATTAATGCGGTGCTGAAGCCAATTGTTAAAACTGATCCAGAGTTGGTCAGTAGCCCAAAACCCCGCGCTTAATTACTTTTTCTTTTGGTAGGCCGCTGATGGCTTAGGTGCGCGTAAACGGCGCATCTGAGTTGAGCGTAACCAGCCGTACATGCCAAGACCCTTGGTATTTGCATCTGGGAACTTTTCGCTGATCTGCTTCTTGAGTTTGCGGCTCAAGAAGAAACCATCAACAACTGCAAATAGCAGAACTGTATACATAAGCACGATCGCAATGACATTAACTGTCATGTTTGGTACCACTGAGAAAAGTAAAACTACAAAAATAATTGGCAAGAAGAATTCACCAATAGAGCGACGATTATCAACTTCGTCGCGCACAAATCGACGCACTGGGCCTCGATCGCGAAGTGGCAGCGCGTTCTCATCGCCACGCAGGTATGCCTCACGGGCAGCGACGCGTCGTTCCCGAGCTAAGGCTTTATCGCGCTTCTTGGCTTCTTTGCCAATCACTGGCGCAAGCGTTGAAACCTTGCGCTTAGATTCGGCATCTTTTCGAGAAGGTGTAGGACGACCTTTTTTTGCGGCTTCTTCAGTCATGGCCAAACTATAGAGCCAGCATGCGCTCTAGGGCGAGTTTGGAGTACTTGCGAACGTCTTCAGAGACGATGATTTGGTTCACTACCTGCCCTTGAACCAGGGACTCCATGGCCCAAACTAAATGCGGTAGGTCGATGCGGTTCATGGTTGAGCAATAACAAACTGTTTTGTCGAGGAAGAGAATTTCCTTGTCTGGCATGGTGCGAGAAAGGCGTTGCACCAGGTTTAACTCAGTGCCAATAGCCCACTTAGAGCCGGCTGGGGAATTTGTGACAGTCTGAATAATCTTTTCAGTTGAACCAACTACATCGGCAATTGAAACTACTTCGTGTTGGCATTCAGGGTGAACCAATACTTTGACGCCCGGAACCCGCTCGCGTACATCGGCGACGTTCTGTGCGCTAAAGCGACCATGAACCGAACAATGTCCGCGCCAAAGAATCACTTTGGCGGCTTGTAATTCTGCTTCGGTTAATCCGCCCATTGGTTTCCACGGATTCCAGACCACGCAATCAGTTAGCGATAGGCCCATCGAGAGAACTGCGGTATTTCTACCTAGGTGTTGATCGGGCAAAAAGAGTATTTTTTCACCTTGCGTAAATGCCCATTCCATCGCACTCTTAGCATTAGATGAAGTGCAAATAGTTCCGCCATTTTTTCCAGTGAAACTTTTAATTGCAGCCGAGGAATTCATATAAGTAACTGGAATTGTTTTTTGCGCGATGCCTAGGTCGGCTAATTGATTCCAGCAATCATCTACTTGGTTAGCAGTTGCCATATCGGCCATTGAACATCCGGCTGCTAGGTCCGGAAGAATTACTTTCTGATTGTCATTTGTTAACACATCGGCGCTTTCGGCCATGAAGTGAACTCCGCAGAAAATAATGTATTCGGCCTGTGGATTTTCAGCCGCTGCTTGAGCTAACTTGAATGAATCTCCAGTGATGTCAGCGAATTCAATTACTTCGTCGCGCTGATAGTGATGGCCAAGAATCATTACCTTCGAACCTAGAGCTGCTCGCGCGGCACGTGCCCGTTCAACTAAATCTGGGTCACTTGCAGCTGGTAGTTCGCCGGCACAAGAGACCCCGCGTTCGCTGGTTAGATCGCGCTCGCGTCCCATCAGCAGGAGATCGGTTAGGGCCATGGCTACATTCTCTCGAATTTTTGCCCTCCTGTCGCATTTGAAGTGCAGGATTGGCGCTCGCATGGCTACTATTAAGCCCTGCAAGCAGAATTTTTAGGGGAGAGCAATGACTACCGAAGCCGTAGATATCAAAACCACCAGTATCACTTTGTCCGATGTTGCAGCTAGCAAAGTTGCCGCACTTTTGGCGCAAGAGGGTCGCGATGATCTCTGTCTACGAGTTGCCGTTCAACCTGGCGGATGCTCTGGCCTTAAGTACCAGCTCTATTTCGACGACCGCAACCAAGATGGCGACATCGTGCGCGAGTTCGGCACAGTTAAAGTTGTCATCGACAAGATGAGTGATCCTTACCTAATGGGTGCAACCATTGATTTCGTGGACACTATCGAAAAGCAAGGTTTCACAATTGATAATCCCAATGCGCAAGGTTCATGCGCTTGCGGCGATTCGTTTAATTAATTTTTAGAACGAATTTAACTTAATGAAAATTGGCGTCGCAGGTTCTGTTGGCCTGGACCATTTAATGACTTTCCCGGGGAAGTTCACCGATTCGTTAGTTGCCGGCTCACTCGAAAAAGTCTCACTCTCTTTCTTAGTTGATGGCCTCGAGGTTCGCAGAGGCGGATGTGCGGCCAACATTGTTTATGGCATGGGTGTGCTCGGATTAAATCCAGTTCTAATCGCAGCCGTAGGCAAAGATTGGGCCGATTACGACGCCTGGTTACTTCGTCATGGCGTCGATACCTCACACGTTTTGATTTCAACGACGCAATTCACTGCGCACTTCATGGTCACTACCGATACCGAACTAAATCAGATTGCGTCCTTCTTCCCGGGTGCGATGTCGGAAGCTCGAAATATCGAACTTGGGCCAATCATGGATAAAACTGGTCGCTTCGACATTGTGGTTATTTCACCCGATGATCCTGAAGCGATGCTTCGACACTCTGATGTGTGCCGTGAGCAGGGAATCGCTTTTGCAGCAGACCCTTCACAACAGATGGCCCGCATGAGCGGTGAAGAAATTCGTCAATTGATTACAGGTGCTAAGTACCTATTTTTAAATGAATACGAATTAGCACTAGCAATGCAGAAAACTGGCTGGAGTGATGCAGAAATTCTTGATCTAGTTGAATACCGCGTTGTAACACTGGGTTCAAAAGGCGCAAAAGTTGAATCGAAAAATGGTGAGTTTGTTCAAGTAACTGTTCCTAAAGAGAGAGCAAAGATAGATCCGACCGGAGTGGGCGATTCTTTCAGATCAGGTTTTATTGCTGGTTTAGCGTGGGGCTTAAGTCATGAACGTTGCGCACAACTTGGTTCAATGATTGCAACTTATGTTATTGAAACTACCGGAACTCAGGAATATCGCTTCACGGCAGCTGAGTTTGTTGCTCGCTTTGCCGAAGCTTACGGAGACGCTGCAGCTAGCGAGATCGCTGCACAACTGAAGTAATAGCGCCAATAAGTTCGCGGACTTCGGTTTCAGAAACTCCGTGATGCAAAGTTATTCGTAGGTTACCTTCACTCTTCATGCCCAAAGCTGCAAGTACATGACTTGGCTGCATTTGCGCTGCAGTACAAGCAGAGCCAGAATCCAAAACCAAGTTAACTTCATTTAGTTGTCTAACTAAATCTTCACCGACGCAACCATCTGCAACCAGGGCAATCGTTTGACCTACAGTGTCGTGTATAACGCCGGCAAAGGAAACCCCGATATCCGCAGCGGTTAGTGAGTCTCTAACTAATTTGTTTAGTTCCTTAATGCGCAAACTTTCGGTTTCCGCTTCTTTCAACCAGGCATCAAGAGCTACTGCGCTAGCCAGTAGAAGGGGTAGCGAAGATGACTCTGGCGTTCTACGAATTCCTAGATTCGGTAGCGGGTTTTTCCATGCCGCAGAGTTACGAATTGCCAATATGCCGATACCGGCCGGTCCTTGCCAGCTTGTGGCATCAAAGATGGCGCTATCCCATCGAGTCGGTAGGGGCAGATTTGGTGCCGCCGAATAATCAAGTGCCACAAAAGTTGGGTTGATCGCAGTAATTACGTGATCGACATCTTGCGTGATGCCGGTTTCAATATTGGCGCCTTGTAAGGCTAGAACACTCTGCTGATTGTTTAGATGCAGATCACAAATTCGCCCATTTGGTCCAACCGCTAATACTTGAGTTTTACCGCCAGAATTTTCATGGGCTACCCCGACCGCAAAGACACTTCGGCGATCTATTGATGAGTGAAGCAAGGTGTGTTCAGGTTTTAATAATCCGGAAATAGCTAAATGCTGCCCAAGTCTCGGTTCACCAATGACTTCAATCTCAGTGGTACTCAGGTTTAAGTTTGTTGCAATGGATTCGATAGCTTCATTTCGCAGAATTGCGGTCCGAGCAGAGTGATCGCCAATTTTCGCAGGATCTGCCCAGCCTTGCCCAAAAGCATCATTTAAAACGGCTATTGCGGCAGGGTGGAGTGGCGACTGACTAGTGAAATTTCCTGTGACCCGAACCACGCGTCGAAGGCTACTCCTGACTGAAGCCGACGTCTAAGTGGGGGACTATCCTTACGCTATGAAATTGAATACCACGCGTCGCGGCCTTTTAATACTGGGGCCCGCCATGTTTGCCCTAACTGGATGCGCTGTAGACGCTGATTCCGGATTTAGTGGTGATGCTTCGAGCGTCAACGAGATTACTCATTCACTATGGACGTACTCATGGTTAGCAGCTGCAGTGGTTGGTGTTTTTACCGCGATCTTGATCGTGTGGCCAGCTATTTTTCATCGTGCGCCTAAGAATGGTCCAGAGTTTCCAAAGCAAACGCAGTACAACATTCCGGTAGAAATTGCTTACACGTTGATTCCATTCATTATTGTGGCGGGTCTTTTTTACTTCACTGCTGTTAAACAGGATCAGATTACTAAACCACAAGAAAATGTTAAGCACGAGATTGTTGTAACTGGTTTTCAGTGGTCATGGCAATTTACTTATCTAGATGCAGGTAAAGACGTGACGTTTACTGGAACTCCAGCGAAGCCACCTGTTCTAGTAGTTCCTCAAGGGGAACGAGTTCGTTACACAATTGTCTCAAACGACGTCGTGCATGGATTCTGGATTCCAGAATTTATGATTCAGATGCAGAACTTGCCTGGAGTTACCAACCATCTTGAATTCACGGCAAACAAATTGGGTGATTTCCCTGGCCGATGCAACATTCTTTGTGGTCGCAACCATGCTCAAATGCTCTTCACTGTGCGAGTTGTTACTCCAGCTGAGTACGAAACGTATATTGCAAATCTGAAACTTGAAACCGAGAAGGCGAGCCAAGCATGACCACATACGCTCAACGTGAAGCAACACATGGTGTTGAGTCACCTACAGTTGCACCTACTTCTAAAGGTCGCCATTTCGTACGCTTTATAACTTCAACCGATCACAAGACGATCGGCTATCTCTACTTGATGACCTCTTTTGCCTGGTTCTTAATTGGCGGGGTATTGGCACTGATACTTCGAGCCGAACTAACTCGTCCGGGTATGCAATTCATCAGCAATGAGCAGTACAACCAAGTCTTTACAATGCACGGAACCATTATGTTGTTGATGTTTGCGACGCCACTGTTCGTCGGCTTTGCAAATGTAATTATGCCGTTGCAAATTGGCGCAGCAGATGTGGCTTTCCCGCGCTTGAATATGTTGTCTTACTGGATTTATCTTTTCGGTGGCATTATGGCATTTGCCGGCTTCTTAGCTCCAGGTGGCGCAGCTTCATTTGGCTGGACTGCCTATGCGCCACTTTCTAATTCACAATATTCACCTGGCATTGGTGGCGATCTTTGGATTGTCGGTTTAGCCATTGGTGGTATCGGCACAATTCTGGGTGGCGTTAACTTCATTACAACAATCTTCACCATGCGTGCACCAGGTATGACTATGTTCCGCATGTCTATCTTTAGCTGGAACGTTTTGCTTACTTCGATTTTAGTTTTGCTTGCCTTCCCACCACTTGCAGCAGCACTGCTGGCGCTTGAATCAGATCGATTATTTGGCTCGCATATCTTCGATCCGGCCAATGGTGGTGCGATGCTCTGGCAGCATCTCTTCTGGTTCTTTGGGCACCCAGAAGTTTATATTTTGGCGCTACCGTTCTTCGGTATCGCAACTGAAATCCTGCCGGTCTTTAGCCGTAAACCAATCTTCGGTTATAAAGGTTTGATTGCGGCAACGATTGCAATCGCGGCGCTTTCAGTTTCAGTCTGGGCTCACCACATGTTTGCTAGTGGGCAAGTGCTCTTACCGTTCTTCTCGTTCATGACTTTCTTAATTGGTATTCCAACAGGCGTTAAGTTCTTTAACTGGATTGGCACTATGTGGCGTGGCCACGTTACTTTTGAAACTCCAATGCTCTGGGTAATGGGATTCTTAATTACCTTCTTATTCGGTGGAATCACCGGAATCATTTTGGCTTCTCCGCCGCTAGATTTCGCAGTATCGGCGTCCTATTTCGTAGTTGCTCACTTCCACTATGTGCTCTTTGGCACCGTGGTATTTGCGATGTTCGCCGGTTTCTATTTCTGGTGGCCAAAGATGACTGGGCGCATGCTAAATGAGCGCCTAGGCAAGATCCACTTCTGGACTCTCTTCTTCGGATTCCATTTAACATTTTTGATTCAGCACTGGCTAGGTATCAAGGGCTTCCCTCGTCGCTATGCGGATTACTTAGCTACTGATGGATTTACAACGATGAATATGATTTCAACTGTGGGATCAATCTTGTTAGCGCTCTCGATGATTCCATTTGCTATCAACATTTGGATAACTCGTAAGTCACCTATGGTTAACTGCGATGATCCTTGGGGCTATGGCTCATCACTGGAATGGGCCACATCTTGCCCACCACCTCGCCATAACTTCTTAACGATGCCACGCATTCGCTCAGAGCGTCCAGCATTTGATCTGCATCACCCACACATTAAGACTGAGGGGCACTAATTAAATGAAAGCTAATTATCGCCTCTTTGTTGGTCTGGCAATTTTTTATGCGATCACAACTTTCATTTATTACTATGTAGGTGGCGAACCGCTAGGAATTTCGTGCCTGCTACTTAGTTCATTGCTTGCAGCGATGATTGGTTATTACGTTTGGTTCACCGACCGTCGCATTGGTGTCACGCTGCCAGAAGATAATATGCAGGGTGAAATAGCAGATTCAGCAGGCGAACTAGGTTTCTACAGTCCGCACTCATGGTGGCCATTGCCACTTGCTGCCAGCATGTTTGTGGTTGGTTTGGGATTAATCATTGGTTGGTGGCTCACCCTGCTAGGTGTAGGCGCACTTGTGATCAGCATTATCGGTTTTGTGACCGAGTATGAGAAGCCAAGCAACGACCTAGCTCATCATTAATTAGCACATGCTTAAAAAGCTGGCACCGGCGCTTTTCGTATTCCTCTGGAGTACCGGGTTTATCGGCGTCAAATACGGCATTCCGTATGCTCCGCCGTTCTATTTCATAGCTATCCGCATGGCCATCGCAGCCTGTCTGCTCTTCATCGCGATTTCATTTCTGCGAAAGAGCCAGCCAATCACGCGAGCCATCATCTGGCCATCAACTTTGATTGGTTTAACTTTGCATGGCGCCTATCTAGGTGGTTGTTTCTTTGCAGTAAGTCGGGGAATGCCAGCGGGAGTCGCGGCGCTTATAGTCAGTTTGCAGCCAGTATTGGTAAGCCTCTTTGCCGCTAAGTATCTAAATGAGCCCTTGAAAGCTCGAGGAGTTCTTGGATTGACCCTAGGTTTAGTCGGGCTATTTGTAGTTGTGATTCCACGCATCAATATGACTGGCGCTAATGCGATTTCTTTAGTCGCAGTTGTCGCTTCCGTAATCGGCTTATTAGGCGGAACAAGTGGAACTATCTTGCAGAAAAAATACGGGGGAGTGATTCCAACTCTGGCTGGAACTTCGATTCAGTATGCAGCCACTGCACTAGTTCTGCTAGTTCTGGCCCTACTCTTTGAAGAACCAAATATCACCTGGTCACCAGAATTTATTGGAGCCCTAACTTGGTTGGTTCTGGCACTTTCATTTGGCGCAATTCTGCTGCTCTTTTTTCTCTTATCTCAGGGTAGCGCTGCGAGCGTTTCTTCGCTTTACTATTTAGTTCCAGCGGTAACTGCGATAATCGCTTACTTCTTATTCGATGAGCACATCTCACCACTCTCGCTGATTGGAACAGCCATAACCGTTGTTGGTGTTTGGTTAGTTGTCAGCAAGCAGAAAGAAACCGCCTCTACGAATTAATTACAGGGCTAATTAGTAGAGGCGGCTACTTTCTTAACAATCTAGTGGTGTTCGATCTCTTTTAAGTCATTAGCTGTTGGCTTAGCGATACTTTCAGCATTCGCTTCACTCATACGTTTGCGTAGCTTGTTCTTCAAACCACCAGCACGGCGAACTCCACGAGTATCGACATCTTCCAAGGCAAGCGGCGGAGCTTGCTCGTGAGCCGTTAATTTCCACGCTAGTTCAGGTGAGATTGGTTCATGAACTTCAACGAACTCACCATGTGGCAGCATCAGTAAACGGCCGGTTTCGCGACCGTGTAATACCAATTCGCGATCGGCACGTTGTAGTGACAAGCAAATTCGCTTAGTTATCACGAAAGCAATTGGCGGCAATACAAAAATCGCAATACGACTAAACCACATCACTTGATTGATACTCAGGTCGAAGGTGGTCGCGATAATGTCGTTTCCGCCATTGACTAGCGCAACCAACATGAAGGTTAAGGACATGGCACCAAGAGCGGTGCGATTAGGCACGTTTCGTGGGCGATCAAGCAGGTGATGTTCACGCTTGTCGCCAGTAATCCAACTTTCAATAAATGGATAGAGCGCCATTCCAGTGAAGAGTATGCCAGGAACAATTAAGCCCGGAATTAAAATGTTCCAGGAAATTGTGTAACCAAACCAGTAAGTTTCTATTGGTGGCGACATTCGAACTAAGCCATCGAGCCAGCCCATGTACCAGTCTGGTTGCGAACCGGCCGATACTTGCCCGGGGTTATATGGTCCGTAAAGCCAGACCGGGTTAATGGAGGCAACTGCACCTAAGAACGCAGTCACACCAAATACGATAAAGAAGAAGCCACCAGCTTTAGCCATGTAAGCAGGCATTAGCGGATAACCAACTACATTCTTTTCAGTACGGCCCGGACCAGGCCACTGAGTGTGCTTCTGGTACCAAACCAACATTAAGTGCACCGTTATAAGCGCTAAGAAGATTCCTGGCAGCAACAACACGTGAACGGTATAGATACGTGGAATAAATGCCTCGCCAGGGAAGGCTCCGCCAAAAGCGAAGTACGACAAGTAAGAACCCACCACAGGGATCGCTTGAATAATCGCCTCGGCAATTCGGATACCCGTTCCTGAAAGTAGATCATCAGGCAATGAGTAACCTAGAAAACCTTCGACAATACCAAGTGTTAATAGACCAACACCGATGATCCAGTTGAACTCACGTGGCTTACGGAAAGCGCCAGTGAAGTAGACGCGCATCAAGTGCACGACAATGGCAGCCATGAAAATAAGTGCTGACCAGTGGTGAATCTGGCGCATCAATAAACCACCACGAACTTCGAAGGAAATATGTAGGGTCGATTCATAAGCTGCCGACATATGTAAGCCTTGAAGTGGTGCATAACTGCCGTCGTAAATAACTTCACGTGCCGATGGATCAAACCAGAAAGTCAAGAAAGTGCCCGAAAGCAACAAAATGATGAACGAATACAAAGCGATTTCGCCGAGGAGGAAAGACCAATGATCGGGAAAGACTTTGGTTAAGTTCTTCTTAACCCATTTAGCCGCACCAGTGCGCTCGTCAACATAGTTAGCTACTGTGCCAGTAACTCTTTCGCGTGCCGTCATGATAAACGCCCCCAGAAACTAGGTCCGACCGGTTCGTCAAATGGTTTTTGCGCAATTAGGTAACCTTCTGAATCCACAGTAATCGCTAACTGGGGAAGTGCGCGAGCAGCGGGCCCGAAAATCACTTTTGCGGCTCGTGGTACATCGAAAGTGGATTGATGACACGGACAAAGTAAGTGCTTCGTAGTTTGCTCGTACAGAGCAACTGCGCAACCCATATGTGAACAAATCTTGCTGAAAGCGATGATGCCGTCATATGTCCAAGACAAACGCTCAGGACTCAACTCGAATTCTTCTGGGCGGATACGAATAAGTAGAACCGCATCCTTTGCAATATCGTCTAAGTGACGCTTCTCTTTGCCTCGTAGTTCAGGAAGAACTTGAGCAACTGCGCCTACTTCTAAATCTTCTGGACGAATCGGACGATCACCTGGGTCGGTAACTAAACGTGAGCCAGCTTCCCAACTTGTTTTTGATAAATCATCACCAGGCAGTGGGCCTAAATCACGCAATAAAACTAGGGGAGATAAGCCGATAAGGCCCAGTGAAAGTCCCATCGAACGCTTGATTAATGAACGTCGACCAAGACCCGCAGCCCCTGCACGATCTTTGACAGTTGCCACAAGTGCATCACGATCTTCATCATCAGAACGCATTGTGTGGCGCATTGCGATTACTTCTTCATCTGGCATCAGTGTCTTAGCCCAATGAATTGCGGCAGCACCAATAAAGAAAAGTGCCATCGCTAGCCCAAGACCCAGGAAGAGTTGGTGTGCGTTGGTGTTGCCTAAAACTGGAAAGAAGAAAAATACATCTTCCGGGATAAAGTAATAAGCGAAAATGAATAGCAAAGTACCGAGTGCAGAAATTAGGAAGAGAATTGCTACTTGTCGCTCAGCGCGTTTTTCAGCAACTGGATCAGTATCGGCCTTGCGATGAACGTGTGCCGGCAAACCGGGATCTTTGATTGCTTCGATTTCGTTGGACATATATTTATCTCGCCTTCGTCGCTAACCAAACCGCCACACCGATCAGCAGTCCGAGTCCTAGTGTCCATACCAATAAACCTTCAGTTACTGGGCCAACTCTGCCGAGGGCAGCTCCGCCTAACTGCGGCTCATTTTCTGCAGCTTTAATCCATTTGATAATTGAAAGTTTTTCAGCGGGGGTAATTGTTTTGTCTGCAAAGACTGGCATTGCTTGCGGACCAGTAATCATTGCTTCATAAATATGTTTAGGTTCAACACCCATTACTGATGGTGCGTACTTACCTTGAGTTAGCGCGCCACCTTGGCCCGCAAAGTTATGGCACATTGCACAGTTAGTGCGAAATAAAGTGCCACCTTCTGCAGTGTTGCCATCGCGCTCGTAGTTAAGCATTGAGTCAGTTGGAATTTCAGGGCCAGGCGCAGTTGATGCAACGTAGGCAGCAAGGGCGGCAGTCTCTTCTTCGCTATATAGAGGTGCTTTACGCATCGCTTGAGTGCTCATGTCGGCCATAGGCATACGACCGGTACCAACTTGGAAATCTACTGACGCGGCACCAACACCAATTAGTGAGGGAGCAACTGCACCACCTTCGAGATTTAAGCCATGGCAGGACGAACAACCTTTAAGGAATATTTGTTTTCCTTCAGCAATTTGAGCAGAGCGCTGATCTACGGTCAGCGCCGGTGTATCGGTTGCACTTGCTACCGAGAAAGTTGTACCGATTGCAAACAACGCTACTACTAGCAGAAGTGGCGAAGCGAATGCGCTGCGACGGAACTTAGATATTTTTCTCATGATTCTTTTCTACTTAATTAAGTAGATCGCAGCGAAGAGTGCGATCCAGACGACATCGACGAAGTGCCAATAGTAAGAAACCACAATCGCAGTTGTAGCTTGGTTGTGATTGAAACGGCGAGCCTTTGCCACGCGGATCATCACGATTAGGAATGCAATCAATCCACCTGTTACGTGCAAACCGTGGAAACCAGTGGCAAGGTAGAAAACTGAACCGTAAGCAACTGAAGAAATCGTTAAACCTTCTTCAACCAACATCGCGTACTCGTAAACTTGTCCGCCGATAAAGAAAGCACCCATCAAGAAGGTCAGGGAGAACCATTCGCGCATTCCCCATTTATTAATCTGCCAGATTGAGCCAGTCTTACGTTCCTGGAATCGCTCAGCTGCGAAAACACCAAACTGACAAGTTACTGAAGAGAGAACTAGAACGGTGGTGTTAAGCGCGGCAAATGGAATGTTAAGAAGTTCAGTTGAGCTGAGCCAAACGCTTGGGCCTTGAACCGCGCGAGTTGTGAAATACATTGCGAAGAGAGCAGCAAAAAACATCAGCTCACTTGAAAGCCAGACAATCGTCCCTACAGCTACTAAGTTCGGACGGGTGGGCTTATGCATTCCAACAGTTGCGCTCGACATAGTCGGTATTATTCCCGAAATCCCCGCTGATAGCGCCCAGAAAAGCCTGTTTGAGGCAGTGATATTGGTCAGAAAGCATGAGTCAGGTCACAGCAGATTCGGCCATGAATTTGATTAGAATTCGAACCATGAGCAGCGCAGAAACCTCAAAGATCCGTGTAGTTATTTACTCAGATGACTCAGCGGTTCGAGCTGCCGTCATCTCGGCTCTAGGTCGCAAGATCGCTGCCGATCTACCTGCGCACGAAGTGATTGAATTTGCCACAGCCCCGGCTTTACGAGCATTTGTGGATCGCCGAGATTTAGCTGGAAATTTCAAAGCCGACCTCTTCATATTAGATGGCGAAGCAGTACCTGAAGGTGGAATGGGCGTTGCTCGTCAGTTAAAGGATGAAGTATTTAATTGTCCGCCAGTGCTTCTCATTACCGGTCGCAAGGAAGATGCTTGGTTAGCTGCTTGGTCTCGCGCAGAGTCAGTAGTGACGCACCCAATTGACCCGTTTACCTTGGCTCAATCTGCTGCCGACTTGTTGCGCAAACAAAATCTCGCAACGACGAATGTCTAATTCCTATACCTGGCCACAACTAATAGAGACGCTAACCAACGGGTTAGATCTCAGTGCAACTTCGGCCCAATGGGCAATGAATGAAATCTTGCAAGGTGAAACCGAGATCTCGCAAATAAAGGAATTTCTCTTAGCTCTTAAAAGTAAGGGCGAAACGGCCGAAGAAGTAAATGCCTTTGTTGGCGCGATGTATCAACACAGCGCTCCTATCGATATCCCCGAGCGAGCAGTAGACACAGTCGGCACTGGTGGCGATGGATTCAATACGATCAATATCTCAACTACCGCGGCCATAGTAGCGGCAGCGGCGGGTGCGAAAGTTGTTAAGCATGGCAATCGAGCTGCCACATCCAAATCTGGTTCGGCCGACTTACTCGAAGCGCTTGGCGTAAACATTGAGCTAGTTGGCGATGGCGTGGAAACTGTATTTCGCGAAGTTGGAATTGGCTTTTGCTTCGCACCGAAATTTCATCCTGCTATGCGGTTTGCAGCCCCGGCTCGGAAACAGTTAGGTGTACCCACGATCTTTAACATCCTTGGCCCGCTGGCAAATCCGGCAAAGCCAAAAGCAGCCGCCATTGGGGTGGCCAATGATCGGATGCATTTGTTGATGGCTCAAGTGCTATCTGCCAAAGGCGTAGATGGCTTTGTCTTTCGCGGTGATGATGGCCTTGATGAAATCTCACTTGCCACCACGACTTCAGTGCTAACGATTGGGCAAGGTGAGATCTCATCGTCTCTGATTGACCCAACTGATCTGGGAGTTTCTAAAGCTCCGATAAGTGATTTAGTTGGGGGAGATGCCAAATACAATGCAACTGTTTCTAGAGCTATTTTCAGTGGCGAACGTGGGGCACCTCGGGATGCAGTTGCGCTAAACGCTGCTGCTGCAATTGCGGCATATAAAGGCGAGTTTGCTAAGTCGTTAGCAGAGCGAATGCGAGATGGTTATGCAGATGCGATCAAAGCCATTGACTCAGGAGCCGCCACAGCGCTCTTAGCAAACTGGGTAACAGTCAGCCAACGTTTAGCAAAGTAGTTTTAAATACTGTCTAATTCTTTTTTGGAGCGAACAGTTGATTTCCGAGTACTGAAATCTTTCAACTCTTCTAGCGTTGTTATTCCGAGAGAGCCAACTCGGCCAATCAGGGCATGCAGGACATCTACCGTTGCGAGAGCATCATCTAGAGCTCGATGAGTAGGGCTCACACTCGTATTAAAAAACTCGGCAAGGGTGCCAAGTTTGCAATTAATCACTTCATCTCGGCTCAATACCTTGCGAGCTAATTTTGCAGTGTCAATGACTGTGAATTTTGGCCAGCGATATTCACTGGCTTTTGCCGCGGCCTTTAGGAAACTTAAATCAAAGGGGGCATTGTGAGCGACAAAAACGGTCTCTCTCTCAGATCCTAGAAATTCAAGAAGAATTGGGAAAACTTCGGCAATGCGAGGCGATGATGAAACCATCTCATCAGTTATCCCAGTAAGTGCGGTTATGAATGAAGGGATTGGTGCTTGCGGGTTAATGAAAGTTTGAAACTTGCCCAGAACTTCGCCGCCACGAACTTTGACTGCGCCGATCTCGGTGATGTGTGCGCCTAAATGCGGTGCGCCACCTGATGTTTCGAGGTCGAGAACCACGAAGGTAGTTCGCACCAGTGGGCGACCTAAATCTTCAATTGTCGCTTGCCAAGAATTCATAGTGACTTGATCCTAAATCCTCCATCTGACAGAGGGAAGCCGAGGTAGATTTCGAGCATGAGTGTTAACGGAGCCCCTGCTGGCCTACTGCAAGATTTTCAAGCGCTAGGCGATAAGAAGAACGGTCATATCGGCGTTGTGCTTGTACATGGATTTCATGGGACTCCAGCAGCGATGCGGCCTTGGGCTGAGTTTCTAAATGCGCGTGGCTACAGCGTTCGGGTGCCGTTGTTACCTGGTCATGGAACTAAACCATCAGATTTAAATGAAGTTCAATGGCCAGAGTGGCCAGCAAAAGTAAAAGCCGAAATAGCTGAACTAGAGAAGCATTGCTCACAAGTATTTGTGGCCGGGCTATCGATGGGTGGTGGCACAACCCTGTATGTGGCTGCTGAACTAGGCGATAAGTTAAGTGGAATTATTTTGGTCAACCCAATGATTCATGTTCGCGGCATTTCGCCAACGCTTGCGTTTGCAATTTCGCGAGTGGTTAAGTTCGGAAAAAGTGTTGGCAATGATATTAAACGCAAAGGTGTGACTGAATACAGCTACGACAAGATGCCTTATCGGGGGATTCATCAACTACTAACGATGTTGCAATTAACCCGCGCTGCCTTGCCTTCAATAAAGGTGCCGATGCAGTTATTTCATAGCGTCGATGACCACACCCTGCCGGTTTCCAACACTGAAATCATTATGCGTGAGGTTGGCTCGTCAAATAAGTCTCGTATTGAATTGGTTAACAGTTTCCACGTTGCAACACTGGATTTCGACAGCGAGATTATTTTCGCAAATTCGGTAACTTTCATTGAGAGTTTGAGCCGTGCTAACTGAGGTACAAAAACGTGCGCGACTGGCAGTTACGGCGACGTTTATTACTAATGGGTTAGTCGTAGGTGCTTTTGTTGCCAGAATTCCAGATATCAAGAACGCCTTAGATATTTCGAACTCAACTTTGAGTCTGTGCTTATTGGCCAGCTCGTTGGGTGTTTTTGCAGCTTTGCCAGTGGCAGGCAAACTGTGCGCAAAGTTCGGCAGCTCACCGATAGCTTTCTATGGCACCCTGGCTATGGTTTTTGCGTGGACGCTACAGAGTTTTGCGTTCTTCTCTGTTTGGGCATTCGCAATCACCGCTTTTTTGGCTGGCTACACGTTAGCTACGCAAGATGTAGCAATGAATTCACATGCAGTCACGCTTGAACATCAAAGCTCACTTCGCTTGATGAGCGTTTTTCACGGGATGTTTTCACTTGGTGGTTTATTTGGTGGAATCATCGGGGGAGTTTGCTCGCAAATTGGAGTTAGCTATCGTTGGCAAACACTAATTCTTTGCGTTGGTATAACTTTTACTGCTTTTATTGTGCGGAATCTTTGGTTACCTGGTTCGGTAGACATTCACGAGCTAACACCTGGAACAAAGAAACGGCGGCCGGCGCTTATTTGGTTGTTCGGAATATTTGGATTGTGTTCAACAATTGGTGAGGGCGCGGTAGGCGATTGGGGTGGAGTACTGACCCGCGAAACCTATGACGCAACTCCGTTTGTAAGCGCTATTCCATATATCGTCTTTTCTGCAACGATGATTATTGGTCGTTTCTCGGGCGATTTTCTGGCAACGAAATTCGGAGCAGCAAGAGTATTAGCTAGCGGGGGATTGATCGCCTCAATTGGAATGACCAGCGGATTGCTGCTTAATTCAACTGGCGGTGTAATCCTGGGCTGGTTCTGGATGGGAACTGGCCTTTCTGTTGCAATCCCACTTCTATTTAGCGCTGTTGGCACGATGGCAAACACTCGTTTTGCGGGGCAAATACCGCCAGCGCAAGCGGTGGCCATGGTTTCTGGAATCTCTTACTTCGGTTTTATTGTGGGCCCACCATTTATTGGTTTCATCTCAGATGCAACATCGCTGCGCGCAGCGCTCTTTATTCCAGCGTTATTGGCACTGGCAATTGTTGCAAGTGCAAGATTTGCTAAGAGCGCTTAGTCGAACTTACTTACTAGCCAGACGGGCTTCGCGACGAATGCGTTGTTCAGCAGGATCTGGAACTGGAACTGCTGAGATTAAACGGCGTGTGTACTCACTCTTTGGATGTTGCAAGATCTGATCGCGATCACCAACTTCAACGAGTACGCCGTTCTGCATTACAGCAATGCGGTGAGCCAAGATGTCAACCACGGCTAAGTCGTGCGAGATGAAGAGACAAGCAAAGTTTAGTTTGCCTTGAAGTTCTTGCAGTAGATCTAAGAAGCGCGCTTGAACTGATACATCGAGCGCCGAAGTTGGTTCGTCAGCGATTAACAGGTCAGGCGTTAGCGCAAGCGCGCGAGCGATACCCACGCGTTGGCGTTGACCACCAGATAGTTCGTGTGGGTAGCGGTTACGGTAGCTACGAGGAAGTTCTACTTGATCAAGCAGATCTTCAATGCGATGCGCAAGTGCTTCACCCTTTGCTTCACCTGCAAGGAAGAGCGGCTCGCCAATAGATTCACCAATCGGAAGACGCGGGTTGAGTGATGAAGCTGGATCTTGAAAAACAATTCCAGTATGGCGGCGAATTTTCGAAAGTTCTTTTGCACTTGCGTGGCTTATATCTTTGCCCACGATCTCAAGGCTTCCGTCTTTAATTGGAATCAAACCAATTGCAGCACGACCAATTGTGGTTTTTCCAGAACCTGATTCACCAACCAGACCAAGGATTTCTCCTGGATAGATTTCAAGGCTTACATTTTTCGCTGCAACAAATTCAGGAATGCGGCCACGCTTTGGGTAGGCGACGGTGACATTGTCTAGTTTTAGAACTGGCTGCGGCTTTGACTTCTCGTTGTACGCAAGTGTGCGTCGCGCTGTCGTGCCAAGTTTTGGAACTGCAGCAAGAAGCTGTTGAGTGTACGGATGAGCTGGTCGATTAAAGATTTGATCGGCTGTTCCGTGCTCAACTGTGTGACCATCTTTCATAACCAGAATCTCATCGGCCATATCGGCAACAACGCCCATATCGTGAGTGATTAGAAGAATCGCCGAGTTAAGTCGGTCTTTTAAGCTACGCATTAAATCGAGAACTTCAGCCTGAACTGTTACATCGAGAGCAGTAGTTGGTTCGTCTGCGACTAGTAGCCCAGGATCACAAGCTAGTGCTTGTGCGATCATCGCACGTTGGCGTTGTCCACCTGATAATTGGTGAGGGTACTTGTCAATTGATGTTTCTGGATCTGGGATTTCAACCATGGTAATAAGTTCGAGAGCGCGAATGCGAGCTTCTTTAGGACCCATATCGAAGTGGGTGCGCAGAGTTTCGATGATTTGAAAACCAATTGTGTAGACCGGGTTTAAAGCCGTCATTGGTTCTTGGAAAATGTAGGCAACTTCTTTACCGCGGTACTTGCGCAGAGTAGATCCCTTTGCGCCTAGCATTTCTTGGCCTTTAACTTTCACGCTTCCGTACATGCGTGCGTTACTTGCGAGCAGACTCATCAGACCCATGGCTGTTGTTGATTTACCAGAACCAGATTCACCAACAATGGCCAGTACTTGTCCTGGGTTTAACTCAAAATTCATGTCAACAGCAGCTGGATACCAAGTGCCATCTACCCAAAACTCAACTGTGAAATCTTTAACCTTCAATACTGGTTCGCTCATCGAACTACCTTTCGTGAGACACTATTGGTATGACTAATCCGGAGATTTATCGCGCAAGAAGTAGTTACTTCTTCGCCATTTCCATTTACTTTCTTACTGCTGGTCTGACTGCGCAGAGTTTTTACTTGGAAACCGTCAATAGCTTCATCACAACCCTTAGTTGGTCGCTGCTGATCAGCTATCTCTTCCACCTGGCCTTTATCCGCCCTAAGGTGACCATCTTTGATGAAGGAATCACAATCACTAATCCATTTCGCGAGATCACTATCGGTTGGGATCTGGTTCAAGAAATCAGCGCTAAATTCTCTATGTATGTGACGGTCGGCGGCGAGAAAGTTTACGCTTGGGCGGCACAGGCCCCCGGCAGGTATCACAGTAGAAATGTTCATGCCACCGAGGTCAGGGGATTGCAAATACCCGACACTAACAACATGCGCGCTGGTGAATCTCCGCGAAGTCACTCTGGAGTAGCGGTAGCTCTTGCGCGGATTCGCCTCGATGCTTTCGCGAGTACCCAAACTATTGGCGCTACTTATCGTTCTGATTTTAATAGAAACGGTTTCTTTGTTCTGGCAGCGCTGTTTGCCACCGCGATTCTGGTAACCATTTTCTGAAAGCAGTTCGTTTTCAAAAAGTAAGTTAGACATTAGCCGCCGCATTTCGCGCCTGAACTTTTGCATTTTCTTTATCTTTTTTAGTCAGGCGTCGACGTTGACGTGGGTCGAATGCATCACGAAGGCCATCACCGATAAAGTTGATCGAAAGAGCGATAGTAATAATTAACAGACCTGGCCACCAGAACAGCCATGGGCGAGTGGTGAGCGAGTCTTGGAACTGGCTAATTAGTGAACCAAGTGAAACATCTGGTGCAACAACACCAAAGCCTAGGAATGAAAGCGCAGTTTCAAGCAAGATCGCACCAGACATCAAAAGAGTGATTGAAACGATGATTACCCCAACAGCATTGGGCAGAATGTGCTTAAAAATAATTCGGCGATTGCTTGCACCAGCTACTCGCGCAGCATCAACGAATTCCAGCTCTCGCAACTTTAAGAATTCGCCTCGCACCAAACGTGAAAGTCCCGTCCATGCAAAGAGTCCCAAATAGAAGGCCAGAAAGCCCACACCTAGGTTTCCGAAGTGATAACCAACTACCGAACCGATAATGATTGAAGGAATAGTGATGATGAAGTCAGTAAAACGCATCAAGACTGAGTCAACCCAACCACGGAAGTAACCAGAAATTGCGCCAACTGTAATTCCGATAACACCGGCAAGTGCGCCAATCACAAATGCCACATAAAGTGAACGTTGCGCCCCACGCATTACCATCGCAAAATAGTCATGACCGATATCGTCTTGGCCAAATGGGTGCATACCAAGACCCATTCCGGTTCCATCAATAACAGATGGAACTAGATCGATTGTTGGGCAGCCGACAATTCCAGGTGGGCAACCCTCGGTGCGAAGATCAAGTAGCTCATCAAAGCCATGCTTCCACCAACCAGGAATTGTCCAAGGACCAATCTTTGTTTCAAGCGCGGTAAAAACCATGGTGATCAGCGAAGCTAGAACGAAGACGGAAGTCATCGCCGCCTTATGTCGCACAAAGCGACGCAAAACAATCTGTCCCTGGCTTAAACCTTCAGTCTCTTTATTGAAGATGGCTTGTTCACCGGAGGTCTCTATCTCGACAGCTTTCTTACCTTTGCGAAGAACCATTAGTTACCTCCTGAGCCAGCGCGAATTCGCGGATCTAATGCCGAATAAAGTAGGTCTGCGACTAGATTCGCAGCCACTGCCAAGAAACCAGTCAAGAGGAATACACCCATAAGTAAATTAAGGTCATATGTGTTGATCGCTTGATTAAAGAGCGTACCCATTCCGATCCAGCCAAAGATGCGTTCGGTAATGATCGCACCACCGATAATCGAAACGAAGTCGACGACCATAATTGTGGTCAGCGGAATCATGGTGTTGCGGAAAGCATGTCGCATGATCACAGTACGTTCGGTAAGACCTTTTGCTCGCGCGGTACGCATGTAATCCTGATTAAGAACATCAAGTAGCGTTCCGCGGGAGAAGCGAACATAACCAGCAAATGAAATCAGCAGAAGCGCCAGCGTAGGCAAGAACATATGCACTAGAGCGTCAAGCAAACTCATCCAGAAGTTTCCTGGCTCAAGCAAAGCATTCACTTGACCGACAGTTGGAATCGGGCGGAAGTAGACCGCATCAGTTGACATGTACGGCTGCCAGGTTTGCATCAACTCATTGATCACAAGCAGGAGACCCATAACAAAGGCTGAAATCATGGAAGTGCGGATAATTGGGCCACGATCAATTTTCGTAAACTTAAGTGGCACTACGCCGGCGACCACAAAAAGAGTAATTATCATCAACGGATAGATGATTATTTTTCCATCTTGGTCAAACAACCACTGCACTGGGTAGTAAAGAACGACGGCAATGGCCGCCATCGCAAGTGAGGATCTGAGTGCAGCCTTATTGCTGATTCCAGTAGAAAGCTGCGTTACTCCGAAGGCGACGCCAACGGATAAGAAAGCGATTCCGAACACGCCTAACGAAGGATTAGCGAACCACTTGGTAGTGCTAAGGAAAGACAGAAAAGCAAAGTTAACTACGAAAACGCCAGCAAAGATCTGTAGGACTCGAGTGCGTGTTCCGCTAATGATGGCAGACCAGAAAATTCCACTTGCGACACTCAGACCGATAAGCCAAGTGAGCGGAATTGTTGGATTGCCAAGGAAGTTATTGAACTGAATGGCTAGAAACTCTTTTAGAAGAACCGCAACCCAGAAAATAGGAAGTGAGAACATTAAGAACGAAACGAAAGTCATGGCATAGTCAAAACGCGAATATTGACGAAGTGCTGTGACGATACCGATTGTGATTCCGAGCAGGATTGCAATGATGGTAGCTGCTGTTACTAGTCGAATCGTTGCTGGTAGCGCGAGCAGAATTTCATTGATTACGGGTTGTTGTGTGCGGGTTAGCCCGAAGTCTGGCTGTCCAATGAAAATTCCGAGAATTCCACGTAGCCAAAGGAAATAGCGAAGAGGTGGTGGAACATCCAAATTCAGATCACGGGTAAGGGCAATAATCTGTTGCTGCGCGTTAGGCTCACGGCTCAAGCGCAAGTCTTCAAGTACATCGCCGGAGATAGCAGCAAGATTGTAGAGAATGAAGCTCGAACCAAAAAGGATAACGAAGAGAACACCTAGGCGCCTGGAAATATAAGCGAACACTTTTTCAGTCACGCCTTTCTTGATTACGCAGGGGAGTTGTTAGCCCTGCCGTTCTTGACTTCGGAACCTTATCTTAAAATGTAATGAAAGAGTGGTATCCAGATTGCTCCAGATACCACTCTTTCCCTACTAATCTACAAAAACAAACTCACAGAGTGAGATTAGTTCTTGAAGTACCAATCCCATAAGTTCCAAATCAAGTTTGGAGAGAATGGTGATGGAGCGACGCCCATCAATTTCGCAGAAACACCGTTAGCTGATGGGTGTTGGAATACAGGAAGCGTTACCGCATCCTTAATTAGTTCCGCATCAACCTGGATGAATTTAGCTTCAATCTGAGCAGGTGTTAGTGGTGACGCACCTAGCTCTTTGTAGATCTTGTCGATTGTTGCATTTGAGTAACCCTGAGCATTTGCTTGAGTCTCATATGTTCCAACGTTTCCTGACTGGAATGCTGCGCTCTTTACCCAGGCAAAGAATGCTGCGTCGTACTTTGGATCCTCAAGGAATGAAGACCAACCAGATGTAGGAGTTACATCGACATCAAAACCAGCCTTTGCCCATTCAGCCTTAGCAAGTTGTGATTGTGATACACGACGTGAGTTGCTTGGCGCACCGAAAAGAAGTTTGATCTTTACTGATCCGCTTCCGGCTGCTGCATCTGGGTAGTGCTTCTTGACTAGTGCAAGAGCAGTTGCAGTACGTGATGCTTGTGTACCTTCGGTGAACTTCGAGACGCCTGACTTAGCGATGATGTTCTTGTAAGAAGGCTCTGAGTTAAAGACCATCAATGAGTTCATCAACTGTGATGTTGGGTTGATTGGCTTAATGATCTTTTCGATGATCTCTGCACGTGGGTATGCAAGAAGGAAGGCGGTGCGTAGATCCTTAGCTTTCTGTGACATTCCAGCGAAAGGACCGTTGTACGGAGCTTGTGTTCCGTATGCAGGACCAACACGTAGATCTAGGTGCTCGTAAACAGCCTGATCTCCACCGATTACCTTGACTGCTGGTGCCATCGCCTTAAGTTGTGCGACCGCATCTGCAGTAGGTTGACCAGCGTAAACATCGATTTCGCCATTCTTAAGTGCTTGTGCAGCGGCGGTTCCATCACCAATAACCTTGAAGACTACGGTGTTGATTGCCTTGACCTTTGGTCCTGAGTTGTACTTAGGGTTACGAACCATTGTTACTGCGCCATTAGGAACAGCTGACTTGATCATGTAAGGACCATTACCAACGAGAAGAAGTGGATTTGTTGAAGAATCAATCTTGTTGATGTTGTAATCCTTTGACCAAACTGCACCAATCTTCTTCAGTGCTGCTGTGTCATATGACTGGAAGATCTTGTAGAAGCGCTCTTTAGCTGCCATGTTCTCTGCAGCAGTTCCAAGCTTTGTTTTGCCTTCTAGTGCCATCATTACAAGTGTGTGTACTGGTGATACACCAGGTGAAAGTAGACGCCAATCTGGCACCTTTGCGCTGTATTCAACAGTTACTGACATCTTGTCCTTTGACAAGATTGGTAGACCAACTGCGAATTGCTCGTAAAGTCCACCGTAACCAAGTGAGTTAAATGCTGGAGTTACATCTGAATCTGCAGGATCGCCAAGACCGGCAATCGCTGAGTATGCGTCAGATGAAACAACGTGTGTTAGAAGTAGATCGATACCGTTGATAGGTGTTCCATCTGACCAAACACGACCTTTGTTTACTGTGTACTGAACCTTGTAAGGTTTTTGGCTTACAACCTTGTAGGTACCAAAGGCTTTGTTATCAACCAATGTTGCCTTGTCGTTGTAATAGGTGAAGCCGATACTTGAAAGGTAATTAACATCTGTGTTGAATGTGAGGTTCATGTTTGTAACGCTTGGGTTGATACCTGTTAGCGCGTTACTTTGAACGATTGAAACTGTGGTCTTAGGGGCTGCATTAGCTGGGCTAAGCAATCCGACAGCAAGACCTGCCGTTGCGGCAGCAGCGATAGCTGCAGTCGCGAGACGGTTTAACTTCATGTTTCCTCCTAGAGCATAAGAAAAGTGGATGTGAAGAGTCGACATACGTCACAGCCACCTTTGGGTGGGCAAAGTCTGCCTTAGACGAGGAAATATGGCAATGATCATTAGTAACAATTTGGACACGAATGAGCCTATTTACTGCAAGGTCAGGGTGATTTAGGAGTGAGAGACCGAAGACCTCGCCCGTTCGATCTTGGCCTCGGTTAGGACCCGAATGGCGTAAAGAAAGAGGGCAAATCCGAGCGCTGCGGCGATGAAATAGACCGACCTGAAGGCCATTTCGCGACCTAGACCATCTTCAAGGATGCTCACCAAAGTGCCACCGAGCAGGGTTCCGATGGGAATGGTTCCCCAAGCGAAGAATCGATAAACGCTGTTTACCCGACCAAGCAAGTTTGACGGGATCAAGCTTTGGCGCAGTGAAACGGTGACGACGTTCCATAGAACGGCGGTAAATGTTTCAAGCGCAACAAATAACCAAACCAGGTACCAACGGGAAGATAAGCCAATAAGAAGAGCCATCAATGGCATAGTGAATAAAGCCAAGGCCAATGAGCGACCCCGACCGATCTTTTCAGAAACCTTAGGGCCGAGCAATCCACCGATGATTCCACCAATTGCAGCTGCAGTACCGAGAATGGCAAAGATGAAAACCGTTGTTTCCAGGACTTCTTGCGCAAAGAGAATAAACATTGCACCGGATATCGCAGCGATTCCGTTTACTAGTCCCAAGATTATTGCCATCGGTCTAAGCAACTCGTGTTGCCATAACCAAGCAAATCCTTCCTTAATCTCGGCTCGGAAATTTATTGGTCCGCTTTTTTTCTCCGGCTTGAAACTCTTTACTGCGGGCTTCAATGTGGCGATTAAGGCTGCCGCGATAAAGAAAGTGGCGGCGTCAAAGAAGAACGGAAGAAAGATCGCTATAGAAATTATGAAACTACCAAGCGGGGGACCGATAAATGAGTTGGTTAAAGACTCGGCCGACCACATGCGTCCATTGGCTTTCTCTAAATGCTTATCTTCAACAACAGCGGGCATCATTGTCTGAGCTGTGTTATCTCGTAAGACTTCAGCTAAACCAAACAAAAATGCGGTCACAAGAATTACGAAATATAGGGTGTAGTTAGTTTGCAAATCCTTGATTGATGCCAACTCATCTAGCGATGGAAGTGATTCACGTTCAAGGTAGACGAAAGCGCCTACTACAAGTGTTAGTAGTCCGTTGAAGACATTCATACTCACGATGATTCGCTTGCGATCAAAGCGATCTGTCAGAACTCCGGCGAAGAGGGTAAAAACCAACCATGGCAGGCGTGACACGACGACCGATAATGCAATCAAAAAAGGTGAGCGAGTTACTGCCGAAGCCAGCCAAGGGTAGGCAACTGCGGCCACTCCGTCGCCAAGATTGGAAATGGCAGTTGCACTCCAGAGTTTCCAATAGGACGCTCCTAATTTATCTCGGGTCTTAGCAGACTTCATCGCAAGTTCCTTTGCCCATTTACTTAAACGCACCTACTTGGTGAATATACTTCACTGCTTACGTATTACGAGGGTTTGTCAGATAACTATCTATAGATTGCAGATCTCGCTAGGGGAGTAAATTCATGAGCGCTAATCCATTCTTTACTAAATCAACTCTGGCCTACGAGCTGCCACCTTTCGAACAGATCCAAGAGTCTCATTACCTAGAAGCGGTTTACGCAGGCATGAGTGAGCAACTAGCTGAGATCGACTTTATCTTGTCTCACCCTGAGGTCTCTTTTGAAAATACCATCGAAGCTATGGAACACAGTGGCGCAATCCTTGATCGGGTTCTGCATGTTTTTTACAACAAATCTTCAAGTGATACTAACGACCAGATCGATGCGATTGAGGCAGAGATCGCTCCCAAGCTTGCAGCACATTCAGACGCGATCCAACTCAATCCACAGTTATTCGCGCGAATAAAGCGTCTTCGCGAAAATGTCGCAGATCTAAATGACGAGCAGGCTTGGTTAGTCGAACGCTACTTCAGAGATTTTTCTCAAGCTGGCGCAGAGTTGAGTGAAGCGAATCGCGAGCGAGTCATGCAGATCAATGAAGAACTTTCTTCGCTTCAAACTCAGTTCGGAAAGAAATTGCTTGCCGATACCAACGATCTTGCAGTTGTAGTCGATAGCGAAATTGAACTAGATGGGTTGACTCCGAATCAGATCGCTGCCTGCAAGGCGGCAGCTGAATCGCGCGGATTGCCAGATAAATGGTTAATCACGATGATGAATTTCACCGGTCATCCACTACTCAGCGCTCTAAAGAATCGTGAACTAAGAGAAAGAGTTATGCAGAACTCGCTACTTAAAGGCGATCGCAATAACGAGAATGATACAAAAGATGTTCTTCTAAAAACGGTTGCATTAAGAACCGAGAGAGCTAAGTTATTCGGCGTAAAAACACATGCAGAATTTGTCCTTCAAGAGCAGACAGCTGCGAATCCAGCGAATGTCCATTCCATGTTAAAGAAGCTAGCGCCAGCGGCAGTAAAGAATGCTCAACGTGAAGGTCAGGACATTCAGCAGATTATTTCGCGTGAAGAAACTCATGAACTAGCCAGTTGGGATTGGGATTTCTATACCGAGAAAGTTCGAATTGAAAAGTATTCACTCGATACCTCTGCGATGAAGCCTTACTTTGAACTAGAGAGCGTCTTAAGAAACGGTGTCTTCTTTGCGGCACAAAAACTTTACGGCCTAACATTTACAGAGCGCCCAGATTTGGTTGCCTACCATCCAGAAGCGAGAGTCTTTGAAGTATTCAATGAGGACGGCTCAGCTGTAGGTCTGTACATCGGCGATTTCTACACTCGAGATTCCAAGCGTGGCGGAGCTTGGATGAACTCATTAGTTAGACAGAGCAGATTGCTCGATCAAAAGCCTGTTGTTGTGAACAACATGAACATCTCAAAGCCACCTCAGGGCGAAGTGACCCTGCTTTCTTATGACGAGACCACAACTCTCTTTCATGAGTTTGGACATGCAATTCATGGCCTGCTTTCTGATGTTACATATCCACGAGTATCGGGAACAGCAGTACAAAGAGATTTCGTGGAGTTCCCATCACAAGTGAATGAAATGTGGATCCTCTGGCCTGAAGTTCTTGATAACTACGCAATTCATTACCAGACAGGCGAGCGCCTCCCACAAGTGTGGGTAGATAAGTTGCATGAATCTTCAACCTTTAATGAAGGGCATGCAACCACTAGCTATTTGGCTGCCGCAATCCTGGACTTAGCATGGCATTCACTTGAAGACACTTCGAAAGTTACTAGCGTTGCGGAATTTGAGGCGAACGCCATTTCCGAATATGGATTGCATTACGCACCCGTGCCAACGAGATATCGCTCGACCTATTTCTCACATATTTTTGCAGGCGGTTATTCAGCGGGTTACTACGGCTATATCTGGAGCGAAGTTCTCGATGCAGACACCGTCGAATGGTTTAAGAACAATGGTGGCTTAACTCGGAAGAACGGTGACCATTTCCGAAACACGTTGATGAGTCGTGGCGGATCCATCGATTCTATGCAGATGTTTCGAAATTTCCGTGGCCGTGATGCTCAAATCGAACCATTGCTGCGACGAAGAGGATTGGTGTAAGCATGAGTTTTACTGAATCAAATTTACTTGAGATTGCCAACGACGTACTCAAGTTATACCCCGTTGAGATCAACGAAATTTCCTTGGTTAATTACGAGAACAACGCAACATTTAAGTTGACTGCGAAAGATGGAGATCACTACGCCTTTCGAATTAATGTGAATTCACCTCGTAGTAAGTCAAATGTTGAAGGTGAAGTCGCTTGGGTTAAATTTTTGAATAACTCAGATTTAGTTCAAACCGCCAGGCCAATTTCAAACAGACAGGGAAGCTATGTAACAACATTTTTCCATCAGGAAAGTGGCCGCGATCTATACACGGTTATGTATTCGTGGCTAGAAGGGGAAGATGTGGGAGATGAACCTACGCCGACTCAGTTACACGCGCTCGGTGCTGCGATGGCGCACATGCATAACTTGTCCGTCGATTTCGATTTGCCAGGTGATTGCCAAGTACCGATCTTGAACGACCCTTTTTGGGGTTCTCCGGATTTACTTCGTGGCGACGAGAGCCAACTAAGCGATGAATACAAAACGTTAGTAATCGAAGCATTTGCGGAAATCTCTAGGCGGACCAATGATTTGTACCAAGAAAATAAGTCGCATTTAATTCATGCCGATCTTCATGGCTGGAACGTAAAATGGCATCTCGACCAGATTTCTATTTTTGATTTTGATGATTGCGGAATTGGTCTTCCTATCCAAGATTTAGCTACCGCCTTGTACTACCTCGACACTCCAGAGCAAGATCAGGCTTTGCTCGAAGGTTACAAATCAGTCAAAGCTTTGCCGGTTTACGAAGAGTCGGATCTGCAGATGTTACTTATGCATCGACGATTACTGCTATTGAACTATTTATATGAAACGCCAGATGCTGAGCACGCAAGTATCTTGCCAGAGTATCTTGAGGAGACAATTAGGAGAGTAAAAGTTTTTCTTGAGAAGTGATTTCTAAGTGGACGATACTGGGATCGAACCAGTGACCCCTTCCATGTCAAGGAAGTGCGCTACCGCTGCGCCAATCGTCCGTGGGTGCAGCGAATATTACCCCACATATCTAGATCTCCGAAATATCTAGAATTTCAGCGCTAGAGCCTTAGCTAATGACGGGGTAAGCCAATCGACGTAAGTAGCGGTGAAATGCCACTGATCAAAATATACAAGTTTGTTGTCAATGATCGCAGGGCACATGTAAGGATCACAAGCCCAAGAAACAGTGTCGATAAAAGTGCCTTTGACGGCCAGCGTTGCAGCTTGCTCAATCTTATTGATTGCGTTGTTATCAGCTTTTGTTCGCACTGAAGCACAAATACTTATCGTAACTCCTGGTCGACTTACGCAATTTATAGAGTCAGTCGTCATGCTCGGATTGTTTCCAATCACGATCAGTTTCTTAGCGTAGGAATTCAAAGTTGCGAGTGCTTTAGGAAACTCTTTAGCCCAAACTGTTTCAGTATCAAAATCGGATTTTTCGCCATTAACTACCGCGGGTTTCCATTGATCAGTAACAATCAAAATATCTGGCTTGGCGATCTTTATTTTTGGAAGAACCAGCTGTTGCCATTGCTGGCATTCAGAAAATGGCCGGTTTAATTGATACGACCAAACCGGAACTTCGATCAGCGGGCAAGCCAACTTTGCATAAAGTTCAACGCGGTATCCGTTCTTCTTCGCGATTGTATCGATTGCGGGCATCCACATCGATGCGTGCGAATCGCCATAGAGAACGATCAGTTTGTTGGCGTTGGGATCACCGCCAGGACAAACCGGAACCCTAACGTCGGCAAAATCAATGGAACAAGGATTTGTTTCCTTAAGCCACTCACTTTTGTCAGTTCTAGCATTGGTCAAGCTAGGAGTTAGATTCGCTGGAAGTTTAGTTATCTTCATGGCAGCTGAAATGGCCGAGATAATAGGATCAACTGTTGCTTTTGGCACTTTAACCCAGATCAACTTCCTTTTAACTAGCTGACAGTTGAATTTCTCTTTTGCGATGGTAGTTATATTGCCTGCCTTTGGGCATGAGCCACCTGCCTTATTGGTTGCACCATGTAGCGGTGTGGGTAAAGTAAATAGAAGTGCTACCAACAGGATTCGTACAGTTACTTTCACGATTAACTCCTCACAAACAGGTAGGTGCCGACGACGCTAAGGGTTAAAGCGATGGTTCCCGTAATCACCGTAACTCCGGGATGCTGAACCAGATACTTATTGAATCGGATTGGGTTTTCAAAGAGGTGATGCGTTAATACGGCCAATACAAAAGTTATGACTGATAACGAAATCGATGAACTTGTCGTTAACGGAGTGAGTGAAAGCTGGCGATGTAGCTCAATAACTGGCCAGTGCCATAGGTAGAGCACGAAAGATAAATCTCCGAGGTAGTGCACTACTCGATTGCCTAGAACCAACTTAATCTTTGGATCTGAGAGGCTAAGAAGTAAACCCGTAGCCAGTAGTACTGGAAGAATCACGAATCCAGGAATTTGATTGCTCGAATCAATTAAGAAAAGTGATGCTAAAACGATACCTAAGGCCATTTTTTGCACTATTTTAGATGAGTCTCGAGTTCTGACTAAGGCGAGTAAGGCACCTAAGCACAACTCCCAAACTCGTGTTTGGGTTGCAAAATAGGTCAAGGTTTTCTCGATCATGAATATTGCTGAGAACGAAGCAACTCCAATAACTGTGACAGCGGTGATAAGAACTTTCGTGGAACGAGCCTTGAAGATTAATAAAGTTAGCAATAGAAGAATCGGCCAGACTATGTAGAACTGCTCTTCGACAGCCAAAGACCAATAGTGCTGCAGGAGTGGGGACGAGGTACCTTGGCCAAAGTAATCAACTTTTAGAGAGTTGAAGTGCGAGTTAGCAAAAAAGAGAGTTGACCATCTGGCATCACGCAGAGTTTCGTTGCCTACTACCGGACCGAGGTAGCGATAAGCGAGAAAAACCGAAACCCAGATTACAAGTAGGGCCGACGGAAGGATTCTACGAATACGTCTGGCATAAAAGTGCAACAAAGTACTTACTGTGCCGCCACTAGTCGCAAGTTCGCTCAGCTGTTTGGTAATTAGATAACCAGATAGCAAGAAGAAGAGATCTACTCCGATGAAACCACCGGGTAGCAACGCAGGGAAAAGGTGGTTCGTGATTACCGCAAGTACCGCCAAGGCACGTAGGCCTTGGATCTCACGACTATGTGAGAGTTTGGCGGTCATTAGCGTTCAGTTAACAATTCGATTACTAAACCAGGGGAATTTTCACTACCAACGAGTTCGCCATACATCGATCTAGTTTGACTATCCCAAGTGACTCGGCAATTGCGAATCTCAACATCGGTTGAGTTCATAACGTCAAAGGCATTGTGTTTGCGTCGAATCACATCGGTGATCCCGTTTGGCCGCAAATCAATTCGGTGCGGCCATTTAGATTGATTAAGCATTTGTTGATGAATGTTCTCAAAAATTACGCCTTTGATTAGCTCAGGGTGAGCTGCCCAAACAAGCGTGCTTGCTTCAGTGGTCACATTTATGTTGCGGAAAGTTATGTCTCGTACTTTGCCTTCGCGAAGACGTTCAATATTGCCATCGGTACCGTGACCCGGGTCATCCCAGGAAAATGCAGTGACATGAAGTGCTTCGCCGTGACCCCACCACATGTCGCTGAATGCACGAGTTTGCACGATGCAATCAGTAATCAGGACATTCGAGATAGTTCCACCCTCGCGCGATCTCACTGCAAACCCGCGATGTGAATCGCGCACAATACAGTCGCTGATAATGACATTCGTTATATCTCCGACAGATTCAGTACCCAAAGTGATTGCGCCCGAAGTTGATTTGAAGAAGCAACTGTTGATTATCACGTTATCAACTAGACCGTATTGCGAAGTACCAGCACACGACTTCAACGAGATGCAGTCGTCAGCAGTTTCAAAATGAGAGTTGGTAATACGAACATCTTGGCAACGATCAATGTCAATGCCATCACCATTTGGCACCATCAGATCACTCAAAATACGGATTCCATTGATATCTAAATTGTTACAACCGGTAAATCTAACGGCCCAGAAAGCTGGATCAGTGATTGTTACATCGACCATCTTCACGCCGTAGGACTCAATTAAGAAGATCGTAAATGGTCGCTCTAGGTATTGATCTCGACCACCTATTGGCCCACGCATCTGATGGATATATTCACCGCGGGTTGCAATGAAAGCATCAGCATTTCCGCTGATGGTTCCGAGGCCGGTAATACTTGCGCCGTGCGCTCTAAAACCTACAATAAAAGCGCGCCTTGGCAGAACTACTTCATTAACTTCGCCTTCAGTTAAAACTTCGATTGAATGCTCAGGGGAGTAGTCCGCGTAGTCACCACTTGCGAGCAAGATGGCACCAGATTCGAGGTGTAGTTCAACTTTTGGCAGCAGTTCAAAACTACCCGACAAGAAAGAACCACCAGCTGGAATCAAAACGCGACCGCCACCGTTTTCAGCTACTTGATCAATTGCAGCCTGAATATGTTTCGCGTTATTGGTAACCCCGTCAGCTACCGCTCCGCACTGGGTGATTGAAATCTGCATTAGCAATTGACGATTCGGTTATGCGACCAAAGTAGGTCATCGATCTTTAACGCTATTTCGGCTAGATCCTTTGCTTGGCCAGTTACTGAGAAGGTGTGACTTTCACCAGCCAGCAATGAAACTATTTGTGAATCAACTTGGGTGCCAAGTGCGAGTAGTTCGGGCATGAATGAAAGTTCGTGAATGTAAGTATTGGCTTTGACCGTAACGTGCAGAGTGCCTCCGCTAATTGCCGCAGTAGCACTTAGATCATGTTTTGGTGATTCTTTCGCTGGAGTCAAAGTAGTACGACGAGACGCACGAACTTCTGGGCAAGTCGCAAGAATGAATCCTTCATAATGTCCGTCGGCAATCTCTGGGAATATCTCGACCGCCGGTGTACGAGAAACGCTGTAACGTTCAAGATTGACATCGATGCTGTGGTTCTTTACAACGACTCCAGTTTTATCTATCAAAGAAAGTTCTACTTTTATTCTCCACGGATCTGGCAGATCGTTTAACAAGGTAATTTGTGCTCCTTGGTCAACGCGGCCAACCACAATTGCTCTTGGTTGGTATGCAGATTTCATCGCATGCCAAGCCAATTTGCGGAAACCTGTGTAATCCAACACTGCCCAAGAAATTGCCGGCCACATATCGTTAAATTGCCAGAGAATCGCACCACTGCAAGTTTCGTAGAGGCTGCGGAAGTGCTTTAGACCAATTTCAACAGCGCGTGCCTGACCAAGTGCGGCAGCGAAATACCATGCGTGTCCACGCGTTGGTGGGTTAGCAAACTCGCGCGAGAGACCTGCGGCAATCTTGCTCATGCCATCAAAAGCGCGCTGGTGATACGCAACTTCATCTGAGGTAGCTACTAGATCATCACTACCAATTGCGCGAGTAAGCATCGACCATGAACCTGGCCCATTAAAACCAAATTCAGCGGCAAAACTAGGGGAGTATTGCTCGTAACGTTCATATCCAGTTTCGTTCCAGACATCCCAGATATGGATTGTTCCAGAGTCGAAAGATTTCACATTGTCTGAGTGAGTACTAAATGGTGAACCAGGAATGTATGGTCTAGTGGTATCGATTTTCTTAAGCGTATTTGGAATTGTCTGTAGGTAGAAAGTTTCACCCCAAGGTCGACCTTCCAGCCCTTCTTGCCAACCCCAATATTGGAAACCCTCGATACATTCATTGCCACCATTCCAAATTACTAATGATGGGTGGCTCGCCAAGCGACGAACGTTCTCATCTACTTCAGCTTCAACTTCTTCAAACATTTCTGGGATCTCGGGATAAGCCGCACAAGCAAATAGGAAATCTTGCCAAACAACTATTCCTTCTTGGTCACAGAGATCGTAGAAGTCATCTGACTCATATAACCCGCCGCCCCAAACGCGGATCCCGTTGATATTTACTTCCAACATATCCTTAATGCGTTGGTGGTAACGCTCGCGAGTTACGCGAGTAGGGAAAGGATCATCTGGAATCCAGTTGGCACCGCGAATCCAAAGACGTTCGCCATTAACCTTGATTGCAAAGTGATTCTTACCTGGTGCAGATTCCGATGTATCTAGTTCGACCAGACGAAATCCAGTTTGTTTTGTAGCTAGTTCTAGTTCGCTGCCATTGGAGGCAATCAAAGAGAACTCGACATCATAAAGAGTTTGTGCACCACGACCACGGGGATGCCAAATTTGAGCAGTTGGAACTGCAAAATCCAGTTCAGTTTGAGCGCCTGCTACTGCCTTTTCTTCCCTGATCAGCACTTCGCCGTTCTTACTCTTGACAGTGACGGCAACTTTCTTTCCAGCTAATTCTCCAGCACACGCAATCTGCGCCGAGAGATGCGGAACGCCATTTTTTAGCGTTGAAGTAAGAGCAGTATTTTCAAGGTAGGCATCTGTCCAAGTATGAAGCAGGATGGGTTTCCAGATTCCTGAGGAGATTGTGATGGGACCCCAATCCCAACCGTAACTGCAAGCCATTTTACGCTGGTAGTTATAGGGCATCTCGTATGGGCGTGGATAAGCAGTTCCGAGCTCTGCCAATTTGGTTTCTGCATCGGAAAGAGGTGCGGCAAAAGAGATCTTGAGACTTACGTCGCCGGCGGCAAGTAGTTTTGTAATGTCGAGCCGATAAGAACGATGCATATTCTTAGTCGTTAGTACAACGTTGTCATTTAGCTCAATACTGGCAATTGTGTCTAAACCTTGAAACACCAGATGCTTTTCAGTGGGCGAGGAATCCTGCTTGATCAAGGTTGAATATTGGCTATCGGTCTTCCAGATCCAGAATTGATCTTGTTCTTTGCCATCGATGGAAATATCTTTAATTATCC
>JBILXJ010000070.1:0-4936 GCA_044378655.1 Candidatus Planktophila sp.
CTAATGGCTAAAGAGTAGGAGTCGAATTACACCGTTGCAATGACCGACACGGTTGAAACCTCTACTTTAGGTTTAGAGTTTTACGCTCAACTATCCCTTGAAATCCTCTGGATTGATGCCTTCTAAGAACTCTCTAAAGGCCTCAAGTTCAACAGTGGTATCGCCAGAATCGCCTTCATCGACGACGGCTCCCTCTGGAATCTCGATCCCGGCTAGATCGAGCAGATCGGAACTAGCCAAGATATTGCTCTGAGTTCGAAGCGCTAAGGCCACGGCATCTGATGGCCGGGCAGATAACTGAACCAGGTTGGCCAGTGAATCGCGCATCTGCAAAGTTGAGTAAAAGACGCCATCGCGAAGTTCGTTAATGTGCACGGCTACCAAACTTGCATCAAACTTTTCAAATAGTTGAGCCATTAAGTCATGAGTTAACGGACGCGGTGGTTCTAGACCTTGCTGGGCGAAAGCAATTGCAGTCGCCTCTACTGCCCCAACCCAGATTGGCAGAAAGCGCGTGCCATCGATTTCACGGAGCAAAATGATTGGTTGATTTGATGGCATCTCGACGCGCACGCCGATGACCTCCATCGGAATCATTTCAGAGGACATTTTTTAGCGGAAGCGATGTAGACCGCTACGAACCAATGAGGCATGTAGACGAATTGAAAGCGCTGCTATTTCCTTGGTGACTTCTTCAGCGCGAGCTTTTGACTCGGTGCTCTTTTGGCGCACAAGTGGCGTGATGACTTGCTCGATCAGACCAATTTCACGATCGGCAGCTGACTTAAATGATCGCATATGGCGCGGTTCGATTCCGAAGGCTGACATCTCTGAAACAGCCTGGGCGATAGCCAACGCATCGGCATCGTAATGACGACCACGCACCGTGATTAAGCCGAATGATTCCAGCTCTGTCAGTTGATCATCGTTGATGCCAGATGACTTCAAGAGCTCTTCGCGGCTCAGGCGCAAATCATTGGTATCGCCAAATGAAGATGGGGCAAACTCGCCATCGACAGTTGCAAGGCCTAACTGAGGACGTGGAGCTGCTGATCCCCCGGTCGCTGAAGGTTGTAGACCGCGATCAAGAGCATCGAGGTTTTCTTTGATAACACGAAGTGGCAAGTATTGATCACGTTGCGCTAGAAGCACATAGCGCAAACGATCAAGATCAGTTGACGTGAACTTGCGATAACCAGATGGGGTCCGCTGCGGATCAATTAGACCTTCAGATTCAAGGAAACGAATCTTCGAGATCGTAATGTCGGCAAAATCGCCACGAAGTTTATTTAGAACTTCACCGATGCTGAGGTATGCCCGTGCTGGAACGCTCATCTTATGATCTCCGTTGCTTTCTTACTTGTTATCTGAGTTGGAATTATTGTTACTTGCTTTATTGCTAATAAAAACTAAATGAAACTTTCCGATTTGAATCTCATCACCAGATTTCAAAGTTGCAACACTGGCTCTCTCATTATTCAAATAGGAACCGTTAAGGCTGCCCGCATCGGTAAATGTAAACTCTTTATCAAAGATGATAGTTGCGTGCTTGCGCGAAACAGTTACATCATCAAGGAATATGCCAGAGTCAACCGCGCGACCGATAGTGGTTCCGGCCTTGTTGACCATGAAACGATTGCCACGACCGGCACCCTTTAGAACTAACAAAAGTGCAGTTGGTTCGGTTGCTGCTAAAACTTGTGCAACAACGCTTTGATTATCAGCATCAAGTGTTTGAATCAAAGTATCGAGATTTACCTGACCATCAACTACTGGTCTGATTCCGAGTGAGATGGTGGTGGTGACTTCGCGTTCTACTTCAGCTGCAGTCATTTGTCCTCCCCCATTTCCAAGTGGCTAAAGTTTGATTTTCAACTTCATCCTTAACTGGAGGCTTACCCTATTTAGAGTCTGGGGTTAGGTCAAGCGGTGATTTGTCCGTATTGCTCTGGGGTTAGCAGATCGTTAGGAGTTTCTGAGAGTTCAATTTCCACTAGCCAGCCCGCGTTGTATGGATCGGAGTTGATTAATTCTGGTGAATTAGATAGTGACTCGTTGATAGTAATTACTTTTCCTGAGACAGGAGCAAAAATTTCGGAAACACTTTTCGTTGATTCAACTTCGCCACAAACTTTTCCGCTGACAACCACGTCGCCAATTTTCGGTAACTGCACATAAACAATGTCACCAAGTGCGCCTTGCGCGAAATCAGTGATCCCCATCGAAACGGTTCCGGCAGCTGCCAAATCGCGTACCCACTCGTGCTCTTTGGTGTATTTCAGGTCCGCTGGAATGTTTGACATGTCGCGCCTTTTCTCTTTGTGCTGTGAAAGTTCATTCGAAACTAATTATGGGCGAACCTTAGTACGGGAAATAGCATTAATGAAATATGAAAAACCCGTGAATAGATATAGCGCTGTCCCCCAGATAGCAAAAGCCCAACCCAATACGAAGGCAATGGTGCCAAGCCACGAATCAGATAGTGCCAGCAGTAAAAACGGAAAGGCGTACAAGAGGTTGAAGGTTGCCGCTTTGCCCAAGAAAGTTACTTCAATCAACGGACGCTTCGTTGCGCTCAACCAAATCGAGAGCAGACCCAAGATCAAATCTCGCCCCAACAATGTGGCAATCAACCAGAGCGGAACAGCGTCCCGAAGATATAGCGCGATCAAAACTGCCAAGATGTATAGACGGTCGATAGTCGGGTCGGCGATCTCGCCAAAACGCGAAGTCTGACCCCAAGCTCTAGCTAGTTTGCCGTCGAAATAATCTGTGGCTCCCCCAACTGCCAGCACGGCAATCGCCCACCCATCGGCTTCAAGATTTAGCGCTAAATGCAAAAAGAGTGGGATTCCGAGAAACCTCAGAAAAGTTAAGGCGTTAGGAATCGTCAGCATTACTCTTTGTCGCGTTCCTTGACTCGAATCGCCACCATGACTGGAGTGCCTGGGAAACCAAACTCCTCGCGCAGTCGTCGTTCAATAAATCGACGATAAGAGGCTTCAATCCAGCCACTTGAGAAGATCACAAACTTCGGCGGAGCGATGCCAGCCTGGGTCGCATAGTAAATCTTTGGTTGCTTTCCACCACGAACCGGCGGTGGGGTCGCGCCAATTAAGGCACCCAGGAATGAATTCAACTTGGCAGTTGGTACTCGTTGTTCCCAACCACTTAGCGCCGTACGCAAAGCTGGCGCTAAACGGTCACGGTGCCAGCCAGTTTTGGCCGCAACATTTACTCGCTGTGCCCATTCAACTTGATCAAGGTGGCGATCGATTTCTTTATCCAGTTGATCGCGTCGATCCTCATCTACTAAATCCCATTTGTTCATCACGATGACCATAGCTTTGCCAGCTTCTTCAACCATTGTGATGATACGCAAGTCTTGTTCAGAAATCGGATTAGATGCATCGAGGACAACGGCTGCAACTTCGCAACGCTCTAGTGCAGTTTGCGTTCGAAGCGTTGCGTAATAATCGGTACCACTTGCTTGATTAGCCCGTTTACGTAAACCAGCTGTATCAATGAAACGCCAAACTTGATCGCCAATTTCAATTAACTCATCAACTGGATCGCGAGTTGTGCCCGCAACGTCATCAACAATCGAACGAGTTTCTCCCGCTAAAGCATTCAACAAACTTGATTTGCCAACATTTGGCCGCCCAATTAACGCTACGCGACGATAACCATCTTGCACTTGTGCGCGGCCAACTTCGGGTAACTGCGCAACGATGTGATCCAGTAAGTCACCGCTACCGCGACCATGAAGAGCTGACACAGAGTATGGCTCGCCTAACCCAAGGTTCCAAAGGGCGTAAGCATCAGATTCAGCGCCTTCGTCATCAACCTTATTGGCGATCAGAATTGTGGGTTTCTTAGCTTTGCGAAGTTCGCTCACCAAAATGTCATCTTCATCAAGTGCGCCAACTTGAGCATCAACAACAAAAGCCAAAACATCGGCTTCACGCATAGCTTGTTCTGCGCCCGCACTAACTTGAATTGAAATTCCATCTGGCTTAGCTTCCCAGCCGCCAGTATCCATAACTATGAAGCGTCGATCGCCCCATTCGCATTCATATTGCACGCGATCGCGAGTAACGCCAGGGGTGTCTTCAACGATTGCTTCGCGGCGACCAATGAAACGATTAATCAACGTTGATTTTCCGACGTTAGGTCGACCCAAGATTGCAACCACTGGCAAACCAAGCAATTCACGCTGCTTTAACAACTCCCAGATTCGATCAACAGTTTCTTCTAAACTCAAATGAGTTGAGTCAATAGTCAATGCATCAGGAGCTAAGGCCAGTGGTGAAACTTCGCGAGTTGAATCTATTTCATCACGATTACTCAAAGATTGCGCAACGTTTTCAACACCTTGGGCTGAATTCTCCTCGGCATCGCGACGAGCCGCACGCGCAGTTAAATCAGCGGTTAAATAAATCTTTAGTGCAGCATCTGGTGCGACAACTGTTGCAATGTCACGACCTTCAACAACTATGCCGCGCTTGGAATCAGCGATGATCTTGCGCTGTAATTTCAAAAGTTCTGCGCGAAGCTCGGGCATCGCTGCGAACTTCGAAACACTTTCAGTGACTTCAACTGTGCGAATCGCATCGGTAATTTCAGTGTCGCCAGCGAATAGTCGTGGTTCTAGTGGGTCAACGACGAAACGCAACGGGGAAGATTTAAGTACTTTTAGAACTGAGGGGGCATCAGATAAGTCATTTTGTAATGCAAGCCAAGTTAGGCCGCGGTAGAGAGCGCCAGTATCTAAGTAATCCCAGGTAGATCGCATGGCAACTGCTTTTGAGGTGCTTGATTTACCCGAACCACTAGGGCCATCTATTGCTACAACTATGCCCATAATGACCCTTATTCTACGGTGCTTAACAAGTAAGGCTTTACCTGATTCTTAAACGTCTAAAAATTAACTAAC
>JBILXJ010000071.1:0-4921 GCA_044378655.1 Candidatus Planktophila sp.
AGGCTATCGCTGATCAACTAAATTCCATTACTTCACGTATCGGGCTAGAAAAGTTCGGCGAAGCCGGTACCGAGTTTGATCCACAGATTCATGATGCGCTGATGCATGAAACTTCTGCCGATGTCTTGGTACCTACTGCCAGCAAGATTTTGCAATCTGGCTATAAGTTCAAAGAGCGCATTTTGCGACCAGCAAGTGTCGCAGTGACTGATCCGGCGGGAGAATAACCAATGGCAGCGCGTGATTTATACGAAAAGGATTTCTATAAAATCCTGGGCGTATCAAAGAACGCGCCTGCCGACGAGATTAAAAAGAAGTATCGTTCACTTGCCCGCGAGTTACACCCAGATAAAAACAAAGGCGATGTAAAACTCGAGGAACAGTTCAAGGCTGTTTCTGAAGCGTATGACATTTTAGGCGACGACAAAAAACGTGCAGAATATGATGAAGCTCGTTCGCTTTATGAAAAAGGCGGAATGCGCGCACCGATGGGTGGCGGAAATTTCCAAGGTGGCGATTTTGGCGACATTTTTAGTGGCGGTAACCCACAAGATATTTTCGCGAATCTCTTTGGTGGTGGGCGACGTGGGCCACGCAAAGGTCAAGATCTACAAACCGAAGCCACCATTACTTTTAAAGAATCTATCTTTGGAACCACTTTAGATCTGCGACTTTCAACCGATGGCGGACCAGCTCAAAACATTACTGCGCGAGTACCAGTTGGCGTTAATGATGGAGCAAAGATTCGTGTTAAAGGTAAAGGCGCACCAGGTGAAGCTGGCCCCGGCGATTTATTCATTCTCTTACATGTAAAGCCGCACTCTGTTTTTGCACGTAAAGGTGAGAACTTAACAATTACTTTGCCAGTTACCTTTCCCGAAGCTGCCCTTGGTGCAGATATTAAAGTTCCAACTCTTACCGGCGATGATGTAACTGTGCGCTTGGCGCCAGGCACCTCAAATGGCCGGGTTTTACGCGTAAAAGGCCGTGGAGTTACCAAGACTGGCACAACAGGAGATTTATTAGTCACAGTAGAAGTGCAAGTTCCTAAACGACTTGATCAAAAAAGTGAAGAGGCACTAAAGAATTTTGCCAGCGCAACTGAAGGCGAAGATGTTCGAGCCGAATTTAACAGTAAGGCAAACTTATGAACATTGAAAATGATAAGAATCTGCCCGATGATGATGCCGGCGTTTATGTAATTTCAGTTGCGGCCGAATTATCTGGCATGCATCCGCAAACCTTACGTCAATACGATCGCATGGGATTAGTTTCACCTGATCGAACCAGTGGCCGCAACCGCAGATATTCGTTGCGAGATATTGCATCCCTGCGAATGGTGCAACGTTTAGTAGGCGAAGGAATTAATCACGCAGGCATTAAACGAATAATCGAACTGGAATCAGCAATGGCTAATATGGCACTTGAGGTCGCCAAGTTGCGAATCGAAGTTGATGCACTTATTGAAGCTAATCCACCCAAGGGATTAGTTGCGCGCAAGAAACAACCAGTAATTCTCTACGAAGAAGAGAAGTAGTTAGAAGTACTGGCCCTTGGTTTTCCAGCCAGTCAAGACTTTTTCGGCTGGCGATTTCAAAACATCTTCCAAAACTGCGGCATAAATATCGCGGAAATCTGTAGTTACCGCTAAGTCACCGTTGATTAATTTAGAGAGCGATGGTTGCTCGCCATAGAAACCACCTTTGACGCGATCACCGATTAAAAATACCGGACCTGCAGTTCCATGATCGGTGCCTTGAGAAGCATTCCCCTGTACTCGACGGCCAAATTCGGAGTAAACCATGGTGACAATATCTTTACCGCGCGGAGTATTTTTCATCTGGCTTGCGAATCTAGAAAGTGCAGTTGAAACTGTGCCAAGAAGTGCTGCTTGAGCATTTGCTTCATTTGCGTGGGTATCAAAACCGCCGAGGGAAACCGACCAAACCCGCGTAGGAGAGCCTGCAGCAATGAGTTTGGCGACTACATCTAGTTGTTGGGCGAGATTTGAATCTCCGCCAGCATTGCCACCATTTACTGTCGGTAGATCATCGGCAACCGGTGCTGGCATCTTAAGAACCGGCGTGATCGTATTTGAAACGCTAAAAAGTGTGCGCATTGAAGTTGCTGCAGCTGCCATCAACTTGTTATCACTTGAGGCAGCCTTGGCCAGCTTCTGACAATCTTTGGCAAACGTGCCAGTTGGAATTACTAAGCCGCCTAATGGCAGCGCAGAACCTGATCGCTTTTCGCCAGCCAGAAGTGGTGGCAATACGGAACCTAAACTAATAGCCAACATTGGATCTACTTGTTGCGACTCAACCCAACGCCCCAACCAACCACTGTTTAACTTGGTAATCGGTGCACCACTTTGCCAAATTGCCATAGAGGTAAAGTGCGAACGATCTGGTTTTGGATAACCAACACCGCGAACTATTGCAACTTTCTTTTGATCCCACATAGTTTTGATGCCGGTCATTGCTGGATTTAAACCTAATTGATCATCAAGTTTTAAAACTTTGTCAGCGGAATATGAAATATCTGGCCGTAATGAGTAGTAAAGCGAATCGGTATATGGAACAACAGTGTTGAGGCCATCGTTGCCACCGTAGAGAGTAACCATAATTAAAATTGGCGTACCCAATGGAAGTGGTCGCGTTTGCGCAGCGTGAGCGATGTCTTCCATTGTTAATAGCGGAGCAGCCGCACCAACTGCAGCAGCACCAGAGAGTTGCAAGAACTTACGTCTAGTTAATGTATCCATTTGCAGTCTCCTATACGCTAACTACATATTCTGGACTGCAAATTGCTAATTGCAGTAATTGGGCTGGGTTTGTTTTGACGCCATTTAAAGCTATCCGCGTACGACCGCTAAATGCCAGAATTCCTAATTCATCTTGCAACCAAGCAATGCGCTTATTCGGCTCAATTGCTGTCAAGGTAGTTAAATCCGCCTGTTTTATCAACCAAGCTGCGAATTGAATGCGAGTTTGCGCGCTAGCTGAACTTAGCCAAGATTCATCGGTTGGCCAGCCACCAACATTAGGTGGATTAAATGGCACCTGAGCCAACTTATCTAGATAAGCCAGCAGTTGTGCTGGAGTTTTTAATGCAGATGGCGTTAAATTCAAAAATCTAGCAACACCTATAAACCATTCAACCGGCGCTTTCACTATTGAATAATTTGGGTTGCTCAAGATTGCTGAATCAGTTATCGCGGCAACTAATTTAGAAGTGTCTCGGGTAGTAAATGCCGCTTCGAGTTGAGCAGCAGATTCAACCGGTAATTGGCTCGAGATAAATCGGAACCAAATGCGTTCTGCTATAAATTTAGCGCAATCGTTTTGACTTACCAAATGAGCAGCGGCGCTATTACCATTGAAAGTAGTTGAGGAACCTAAGATTGTTTTAATATTCGAGTCAAATCTCTTAGCATTAAAAGTTACTTTTCCAGAAGAGCGTTCAATCTGATATCCGGTTAGCGCTCGTGATAGTTCACGTACATCTGTTTCGGTATATCGATTAACTCCAAGGGTAAATAACTCCATCAACTCTCGAGCTAAATTTTCATTTGGAGATTTGGCCGTATTCTCACCGCCATCTAACCAGAACTGCAGCGCGCCATCATTTAACATGGCAGATGTCATCTCACCAAAATTTCCAAGTGCATACTTGCGCAAAGTTTGGTTCTGCAGGTACATCGGATAAGCATGATTTAGTTTTCCGATGGCAGTTGCCCAATGTCCATGCCAGAACCAAGTCATACGTTCAGTAAGTGCGTGATCTGAAAGAGCCATACGATCAAGCCACCAAAGTGGTAGATCTTTTATCTGCTGACGTAGCGCAATACTGAATTCAATCAATGCATTAGTTTTTTGGCCAGGGCGAACACCTAAATTTTTGATATTTGGTTCAGCTACTTTGGCAGCCCCTGAATCAACGGCAGGTACGCTTAAAAGTGCGGTTTTTGTGGCACTTAGACCATTGGCTAAAGCAGCTTTAAACTCACCAGGGCGTGGGCCAAAACCAAAGCGGTGATAAAGCCGTGCAATTTCTAAGCGGTCGGTTTCCATAACGGCAAATGTAGGTGATTTCAATCAGTTAGGTAAGGTACGGACATGAACTCACACGAAATTCTCCGAGAAGAGATCCTGAACAAGGCTGTCGTGCACGGCAAAGTGATTTTGTCATCGGGCAAAGAGGCAGATTATTACGTTGATTTGCGCCGGGTAACTCTTGATTCTGTAGCAGCACCTCTGGTTGGTGCGGTAATGCTTGAACTGACAAAAGATTTAGATTACGAAGCAGTCGGCGGCTTAACACTAGGTGCTGACCCAGTTGCAACTGCGATGATGCATGTCGCGGCGCAACAAGGACGCAAACTTGATTCGTTTGTAGTTCGCAAGGCCGAAAAAGCACACGGGTTACAACGTCGCATCGAAGGACCAGATGTAAAAGGTCGTCGCGTATTAGCAGTTGAAGATACTTCAACTACCGGCGGTTCAGTATTAACTGCAGTTGAAGCGTTGCAAGAAGCTGGCGCAATTGTTGTTGGCGTTGCAGTAATTGTTGAACGTGGCGCAAAACCAAAAATTGATGAAGCTGGGTTTGAGTATCGCGCGGCTTATCAGTTAACAGATTTAGGACTTTAATTACCTAGGTTTATGACAAGTGGTGCTTAGTGCGCCATTCTCTAAAAATTTCAATGATCATTGGAACCAATGAAATTAACACAATGATTCCGACTACTCCGTAAAGGTAGTAGTTCGCTGATTCGCTAAGTACATCGCCTAACAAGTAACCAATCCCCATTGCTACTTGGGTCCAGATAATTCCGCCGATTGCATTCCAGGTAGAAAATGTTCTTCGATCTAATTGCACAACACCGCACATAGGATTTAACAAAGTTCTGGCAAAAGGA